>NZ_JADYWR010000019.1:0-80532 GCF_015864705.1 Pseudoalteromonas sp. NGC95 | reverse complement strand
TGATTATATCAACGGATATTACAACAACGTTAGGCCGCATCATTATAATGCCGGTTTAGCGCCAAATGAATCTGAGGTTAGATATCAAGATTCTAAAACTGTGGCCAAATTTTATTGACCAATACACCCCCATGAAGCCGGCATTCCGCCACTCTGAAAGAATTGGTTTGTCTAAACTTAAGTTCTTTAAGCTACTCATGGCTGATATTATCGAAACAACTCCTAATATCCGCATCCAAGTACCCATTCTCCTGCACGTTTGCGACATAATACTTTGAAGAATTGTTCAATCGCGTCAGCGCAAGATCTTTGTTTTCGAAAACCAAAAGGATTGCTGTCACTGCTTCTCTCCACTTCTGGCTCAACGGCTAACAAATATAATGCTTGCATCCCACGAACTAGCATAGTGGAGATAACGAGTGGTCTCTTCTGCACATTCGACTTTGGAATTAAAACTCACCTCAGTGAGCTTAAGACTACATTGTCTTCCGAGCTTCACACCCCACCATTGCTAGTGACGTATGTCGAAATAGGGCAATACTTTATCATTGAGCATATCTGCCGCTGAAATCGGCATTTTCGTTGTGTAGAGCTTCGCAAAGGCGACTTTACTGTAGGTATCGACAAAGGTTTGTTGATAGAACCATCCTACACCTCTAAGGTGGCCGACATAAAAAGTGTCTTGTGAGACAAGGTAACCAGGGTGTGCGGTTTCAATTTCGCCACAGGCTCCATCATCATGTTTTTTCTTTTCAAGCACAGGAACTTGAGCATCAGATAAAATGGTAATGCCTTCGTTAGCGACTTTGTTTCCCAATGTTTCTAGTCGCTTTTTGAAGTTTTCTAAATCGTGACGCAACCAGATTGAATGAACACCACTACCTGAGATAAACACACCTAACTTACGAAGTTCATTGCTGGTCCTATGTTGGCCGTGAGCAGGATAATCAACAGCACATTTAATGACGGCTTGCTCTATTTTTTCGCCAATGGGATTCTTTACATTTGGTTTACGGCAGTTATTTTCGATTAGTATATCGACACCTTTATCAAAACGGGTAACTCTCACTTTTTCAAGTAGATGTGTCAGATCTTTTCTGAACTAATACAACTTACATTTTGAGCATATTCGCTTGTCTATTAAGGAGCTTTAATCATAATTACTGAGTTTTTATTTAGCCTCTAAAAAAGAAAACTCTCATAAAAACTCCATCCAATTATCTTTCAGCAATTAAGTCATAATTTTTCATCATTCGATTATTAAATTTTAAAAACATACTCCTGAAACAGTTTAACTTTAAAATAAGCCGACTATTGAGTATAACTCCCATCAATAATCACTCCTTTCATTAATAAAAAATGAGCATTGATTTTTTAAAACACCTGAACTGACGATAAATTAAGCAAGTTAATTTTTCACTAATACCGCAGCTTAAAACCCTTATTCATGGACATCTTTCTAGGAATCGATATTACAAATAGTATATTAATTTTTAGCGACTTTAAGTTCATGACCATTCAATTTTTTAGTACTATTTATAGTCGAAAGTAGTGAGAATAACTTATTATCGAATACATTATAAAATATATATTTATTTACAAGTAAATTAGATTATCATTACAAAATAAAGATTATATTTTGAGCCGTTATGTTATCCGCTTTTTTTATCACTGACCAAGATCCAAGCTTGATTATTAATGGCGTTTATGATCCTGTTTTAGTATGTATATCTATATTGGTTGCTATTTTTGCATCTTTTTTTACGATTCGGCTTATCGACTTGGCGAAAGAAACTAACTTTTCGAGTTATCAGCGCTTGGCTAATATAACTGCAGCTACTGTTTTTTCCGTCGGAATTTGGAGTATGCACTTTATTGGCATGCTCGCATTTTCACTGTGTACGAATATAAGTTACGACCCAATTGTTACACTAATCTCTTTTCTACCTGCATTATTTGCTTGCTTGTATGCGGTATCAATGCTTGCAAATAATGATGGCAACTTAAAAATATTATTAATTTGTTCGGTTCTACTTGGAGCTGGTATTGGAACAATGCATTACAGTGGTATGGCTGCAATGGATCTTTCTCCTCTTATTCGTTACGAGCCTCTCACATTTTGTTTATCAATAATTTTAGCCATTGTTCTTTCTTTTATTGCTCTATATATACGTTTTAACCTCAAACGAGCTTTTCCAGAATTAACACCAGTTCAAAATAACTTGATTAGTGCAATCATTTTAGGTTTAGCTGTTGCAGGCATGCATTATATGGGAATGGCCTCAGCACGATTTGTAGCTACATCTCCATTCGTTTATGCCGATGAAAACTCCAATACAGGACTTACTTTTATTGCTATTGCTGTTGCTACAACAACAGTTGTAATCACTAGTATAATTGCCATTTTAAATGGCATGGTGCGTTATCGTACGCTACTTAAAGAAAAGTCAGCCGATGAATCACGCTTAAATGCAATATTAGCCACAGCTATAGATGGTATTGTTACTATTGACCACACTGGTATTATTCTAAGTTTTAATGAATCTGCCACTAAAATATTTGGCTGGGAAGAAAAACTGGTACAAGGCCAAAACGTGAAAATGTTGATGGATGATAGTATTGCTAAATATTATGATGCCTATCTTTCAGATGTGCGAAATCTTGATTTAGGAAAGATAATTGGGACTAAACGAGATATATTTGCTAAACATAAAAACGGACATTTATTCCCTATTCGCCTAGGTATAGGCGAAGTAAACCAACCGAGCCATAAACCTCTTTATGTGGGTTTTATAACTGACTTGACAGAGCAGCGAGCTCTGCAAAAAAGTTTGGTTGAAAATGAGCAAAAATACCGTTCATTAATGAATAACATGCCTGGTGTCGCATTTAGATTTAAGCTTGATGATAAACGAACTATGCTCTTTATTAGCCCGAGCATAAGTGATTTAACAGGTTATAATTTCAGTCAATTTAATGAAAAGTCCATTGAACTTAACGATTTGGTCATAAAAGAAGATAAGCTACGAATTGTTGATGCCATTACGAAGGCAATTAAAGAAAAGGGCCAATATTCTGTTGAATATCGTATTAAACATCGAAATGGCAAAATTTTATGGCTCTTAGATAAAGGTAGTTTTTATTTCAACTCACAAGGTACTCCAAAGTGGGTTGACGGTGTTCTAATTGATATTACTGAACGTAAACAATATGAAGAAAAGCTTGAGCAAGCCAAATTTGAAGCTGAGGAAGCGGCCTATGCTAAGCAATCTTTTATGGCTAATATGAGCCACGAAATTAGAACGCCTATGAACTCTATAATAGGATTTAGCGACTTATTAATGGACAGCACACTTAATCATGATCAACAAAAGCATTTGGTCGTCGTAAATAGTGCCGCCCGTTCATTACTTCGATTATTAAATGAAATTTTAGACTCCGCTAAACTAGAGCGCGGTAAGCTCACTATCGAATCGGTACACTTTAGTTTAAAGCCAGTTATAGATAGCATCATTTCTACTTTTTGGTTAGACGCTAAAAAGAAAAATTTAGACCTTAAGATCAATATTAAAGAATCTGTAAGCACAACTTACTATGGAGACTCTGATCGCCTTAGACAAATACTGACCAATTTAATTGGTAACGCGATTAAATTTACTGAAAAAGGTTCAGTAACAGTAACTGTAGGGACAACTAAAAAGCATCATCTATTTTTTGAAGTCCGGGACACTGGTATTGGTATTGCAAAAGACCGTATTCAAGCTGTGTTCCAGCCTTTTGAACAGGCAGATGGCACCACTACACGTCGATTTGGTGGAACAGGCCTCGGGACAACGATAAGCAAGCAACTTGTTGAACTAATGAATGGCTCTATCGGCTTAGAAAGTGAACTAGGCAAAGGCACATGCTTTTTCTTTTCATTGCCGTTAGCTGTGAGCGATGAAAGTAGAATAGACTATTTTGATGGTCTACATACTCAATTACCTGCACTTAGGGTGTTGGTAGTTGATGATATTAAACAAAATACAGAACTACTTTCAATATTACTTTCTCGAGATCAGCATCTTGTAACCATTGCATCTAACGGCTTGGAAGCCATTGCTATATTTGAAAAGAAAGACTTTGATGTCATTTTAATGGATATACATATGCCGGAGTGTGACGGTATACAAGCAACGCAGAAAATCAGAGAAATAGAAGATAAAAGACAGCTTAAGTACACCCCCATTATTGCCCTTACAGCCAGTGTATTACAGCAAGACAAACTAACCGCTAAAAAAGCAGGTATGAACGGTTTTGCAAACAAGCCCGTTGATATTAATCAGCTAAATCAAGAAATAGAACTAGTACTAGGTCTAGGAGTAAACAAAGAAACGCTAATTTCACAGAGCGACCCTCAAGCGAAGCATATTGATTTTGATATGGGTTTAGCCCTTTGGGGGTCTAAATGTAAGCAGCTAACTGAGATCACTAAGTTTATTAACGATAGTCATAAGCACTTTCAAACGCTATTCAATGAAAAGCTCTCAAACATTAATGATCTAGGAAGTCTAGTACACACACTTAAAGGTGTAGCGGGTAACCTAGGCTTAATAACATTAATGGAGTTATTAACTGATTTAGAACAAAAACAAAGTAGTGAATTCTCAATGGATACACTAGATGAAATTAAAAGTGAACTCGCTACGATTTCACAATTACTTGCTAATAATACATGTAATAAGCCCACTAAATTAGATGACAAAGATCAAGATATCCTTCTCCCGTCTGAGCTTAAATCTTTATGTGACATATTATATCAAGATGCACAAAACGCAGAACTCAATGATACTCTGTTAGCAAAACTGCAACGTAGTACACCCAGTGACTTTAAAGAGGAAGTTATTCAGCTAGCAGAGTCATTTGATGAATTCGATTTTGATAAAGCACATAAAATACTAGAAATTTTAATTGAAAAACTAACAAACAATGAGTATTAATTAATGAATCTTATGTCAGATAGGCCACGAGTATTAATTGTTGATGATGAGCCTGCTAATCTAAAAGTAATGCGCGAAGTGTTAGGCAATCAATATCGTATGTCATTTGCTAAATCGGGTGAAGCAGCATTAGCATTACTTGAGAAAGAACTGCCAAAACTAATTTTGCTCGACATTATGATGCCAGATATGAATGGTTTTGAAGTTTGTCAGATAGTGAAAGCTAACCCTAAAACATCACATATTCCTATTCTTTTTGTCACAGCATTAAGTGATGAAAAGGATGAATATAAAGGCTTTGAAGTAGGTGCAGTAGACTATATTACCAAACCAATCAGTCCGGCTATTGTTAGAGCAAGAATTAATACCCACTTATCGCTAATCCAAGCTGAACAATTAAAACAAGCGCATGTTGATTTAATACAACGCCTAGGCCGTGCAGCAGAATATAAAGACACAGATACTGGCGAGCATATAGTACGTATGAGTCAGTATAGTAAAGTCATCGCATTAGCACTTGGTATGTCCGAACAACGAGCAGAATTACTACGTCAAGCAGCGCCAATGCATGATATAGGTAAAATAGGCATCCCTGATGCTATTTTATTGAAACCAGCTCGGTTAACAAGCGAAGAATTCGAACATATGAAAAAACATACTCTAATTGGGGCGAAAATTTTAGAAAATTCATCATCTCCTTTATTACAGCTTGCTTACACACTAGCAGTTGAACACCATGAAAAATGGGATGGCTCAGGCTATCCAAACGGTATCAGAGGTGAAGATATATCTGTTGAAGGCAGGATTGTTGCTGTTGCAGATGTTTTTGATGCTCTTACCTCAAAGCGTCCTTATAAAGAGGCATGGAGTGTAGAAAAAACAGTTAAGCATATGCAAGAGCAAGCAGGGCTTCATTTCGATCCGACTCTAGTTGAGCTATTTGTAAGCAAACTAGATGATATTCTAATAATAAAAAATTCAAACCAAGAAAGTTATCGTTAAATATTAAAAAATACTTTTAGTGTAATATCTGTCACAAATGACTCTCAATAATTGAGGAGCCAAGTAACAAAAACACATTAGCATTGTCCGGATTATTACGTCATATTCAAACATTCGTAACACTAGACTTCGTCCAAACATATATTAAACCTGGTTTTAAGTTTGGGAAAATATCCAATTCTTCAGGTGTAGGTATTAAATTACCGTTGAGAACCTTCAAGTCACTATCCTGTGAGCCTTTCTTTTTAAATAAAAATGGTCCGTATTTAAAAAAATCATCTTCTAGATAAAGTATATCTCCAAAAATTGAGTTTGGTGAGTATACCTTTATGTCCCACATATCAAGAACTGGAGATTCAATAATAAAACTTAAGTTCTTTTCATTCATACCGGATGTTTCATTTTCAAATATGATACGTTGGGCTTTACCTTTAATTATTGCGTATGGCTTATTACTCGTTTTAAACTCATTATATTGATAGTATTCGCTTGAATAATTATCGTCTTCTATTCCATGTTGATTCATTCTATATTCTTGGTAATTTTTCATATGCTATTTTATAAAGAGAAGATAAATAAAAGGTAAAATGTGTAATATACCTATCTGTAATACTTTTATATTTTACAGTAACAACCAGTTGTATCATTGATTATTAAATTTGAATTAAAACCACTTGTATAATTATTTAAAACAAGCTCAACAAATCCATTCGATTCACTACATGCTAAACCTGTTGAGTACGGTCCATAATAAAGTAGCTCACTAGTGCTGCTCACTATAAGTATTGATGGAGTAGATGGGATAATTGTTTTCACTTTGACAGGTAAGTGAATATTCACAACTTTAAACCCGTCATTTATTGCTTTTCTTGTGATTTCACTTTTATGATTTTCGCTAAACTGTGTACAACCACATCCCTCGCTTGTAAAGTGGATTAAAGTTTTTTCAAAACTAACTTTTTCTAATTCTGGTATGGAACGTATTTCTCGAATTAAATCTATACCATCGATATTAATTAACTTTTCCTCAGGGTCAAATGGAGTTAACCTGGATTTAATAAAATTTGACCCCACAAGGACAATAAAAACAAGCCATATTGCAAATACTAAGTAATGGTAATATTTTACATTATTTGAAGCTTGCAATACTTACCTCTAATAATTCCACACTTTTAGATATCTGATCCGCTCCCAAAGCTACCTGCTTAACTTTTTCAGCATCATTCCTGCTTAACTGTCCTAACTCTTCTGTATTCCTAGAAATCCCAGCTGTAACAATTGATTGCTCCTCTATGGCTGATGCAACTGAATTAGCAATATCACTAGAGTCAACAACAACCTTAGAGGAAACAGTAAGAAGAGTACTTACCTGCTCTGCGTAATCAATCACAGATTGCACAGCTTTTACTGAATCACTCATAGACTTAGTTGATGAACTAGAATGTTCTATTAGCTTAGCTAATGTATTTTCAATCTTATCAGTACTAACTTTAGTCCTGTTAGCAAGCGCCCTAACTTCATCAGCAACAACAGCAAACCCCCTTCCTTGATTGCCTGCCCTAGCAGCTTCAATTGCTGCATTTAAGGCAAGTAAATTAGTTTGATCTGCAATACTCGATATCTCTGATAGAACGTTTTTAATTACTTCACTAAAGTTTGCTAATGATGTAATTTCTTCACTCGTAATATTCAATATAGTTGTCAAATTATCACTTTCTTTATTGATAACCTGCATTATTTCATTTGCTTCATGGGTAGATGAACTTGCTTCAGTTATTTTATCTTTCAGATGAGTTGTGTCTTGCGCGATCGATGTCACAGTCATAGCTAACTCTTCTATCGAACATATAATTGACTCTGTTTCTTGCTCTCGATGTGCAGCCGAAACCTCTAACTCCGATTTCGAATTAACTAAATTGAAAGAGTTAACTTTAAATTCTTCAATTTGTTTACGCAGTCCGAGTATTACGTCATCTAAAACACTTAAAAATTCATTGAATCCAACTAATACTTTTTTATTTTTTGTCGTTGTCCTAAGCTTTAAATTAAGTTCATTTTTATTACTAATTAACTCCTCTATAACTCGAGACAACTCTTTACCAACCTCACTATCTTCATACAATGTTTTAGCTATATAGGCAGCAACAAAACCTTCAGCGATAGCATAAACAGCATGTAGTAATACTGTTGAGGATGAGAATCGCTCTTTATCGAAAAGATAGACCCCAAAACCATCTTTTTGCATAAAGTAAAAAGAAAAGTGATGTACAGCGATTATAAAAACGGCAGAGATAAAAACGCGCCAATCCTTAAATATAATTAAGGTTGCCATAATAATGAATATTTCGAAGTGAACTTCAATCAAGCCGTTAAGTTGATGAATGTGTAAAGCGGCAAAAATCATAGCAGCCATTGCTGATGCATGTCTTGATAAAGCAGCATTAGGTGCAGTTTTCATCATCCATAGTGGAAATAACAATGCTGGTAAGCCTATAAGTACCGCCTCATAATAAGTACTATAGACAAACGCTATTAGTATCGATTCTATAAATAGAAAAGTAAGGACGATAGTAAAGACTCTATTAATTTTATTCATTGGCTTCCTAATGATAATTTCCAGTATAAATTTAGCCGCGGTTTTATTCACAGCCGACATCCCAGCATTGGATCTCTAACCATTGCTGGAACTGAATGTTGCTATAGTGATAGGGTATTAATACCCAGCTTCCGGATGACTTTCACTGAACTAGGGTAGTGAAAACCTTTAGTATTGTTTATGTAGTACTGGAGATAAATATGGTTGCTTTATCTTAAAAATCTTCATTTATTTGTTGCACTAACTATGCAACATGGTAGCGCTTCCATATTCAATTAAACTGGACAAGCGTTTTTAAACTACTACCGTTAATTGTATAAATTTATTATAATTTTTTCAACTCTAAATGGAGGTAGTAAAGGCATAACCTATTTTTAGTGAGAGCAGCAGAGCTCACAATATAGCAATACAATTTGATTAAAACTCAGCTTTCTCAAATATATACGAGAGTAAAAAATTATGGTTATAAATAGCGAGTCCATACGGGATCACTTTGCTTTAACTGCCAACCATTGAGTGAGTTATTTTCATCATCGTTGCTACATGTAGTTTGAAGTTGTTCTTGAGTTAAATTTTGAGTATTCACTTCCAAACCACCACTTCCAACTGTTGTGTAAGACGAGTTATTTGAGCCAACAACTAAAGCACCAGTGATCGTCACTTTGCTTCCAGAAGTTTGCACTCCCCCCCCGAGGGTAACATGGCCATTAATTGCCCAACCTGATGCACTTAAGTTACTTTGTGAAAGAATTGCAGTATTTGCTATTGGTAGGCCGCTTCCTCCATTACCGATCAGTTTACCATCTTGCGTACAAAGGTTTGTTGGAACAATGTCACCTTGGCACAAAGCCTGTGGGTTAAAGTTGGGGGCGATAAGATCACCATGGCCTGAAGATGTTAAGTTAATACTACCTGTAGCTATAATGGTATTAAGAAGGTTTTTCCCGATGCCATTTACTGCATAATTACTACCCACACCAGCTATTTTCAACGAACTATCAAACCAAGCAATCCCTGGTGGAAAAGCCGATACACCATTTAATTCCCAAACATCATAATCACGAAAACAATGCGCGTTCCCCCAACCACAGGATAGAAAACTCTGACTATGTAATGAACGAAGATCGTCCTTTGAAAGATCGTAAACACCATCCAGCTTAGTGCCGTTAGCTAGCATCACATTTTGAACAGTTAACTGGCGTTTTTGGTTCACCACCTCAAAAATATAATTCGCTGATGATTTAAAATCAGCAGCGACCACTTCATCAACCCGCGTATCACAAAAGGGTATTCCAGGTAACCCAGGGCTAAGATTAGGTGTTTGTTGTGTTAAATTATTAAGCTTAATATTCCCTGTAAAGTTTCCAACAGTAAATATACCTGAAATTTCACTTGGGTTGAGTATATTTGGAGTATTCCAACAATTCGAACTACTGCTGCATCCCCCTTGACTAGCGGTCAGGTTACCTCCCCCGACAAGCAAACCAATATCACCAGTCCCCATGCTAAAATGACCATTCGAAAGAACACTTTGATAATTAGCTCCATAACCACTGCTGACAATATCATGTCCCCAAAGCTGGTTCACTTCTAAGCTATACACATCTATATCACCACCAGTAACGCTTGTTGCCTTAAATTTTAATACTGCTGGCAAAGATTTAGTCCCCTCGAGAGCTTCGACTACATGTCCTTTAACAAAGCCGTTCGTTTCGTCGATAGTAGCCTCACTTAAATCAACAAGTAAACGTTCTCCAGACGTCATTTCTACAACAAATGGAATCTCTTTAGTTGGTATTAATGTTCCCGCCACCCATGAAGTAGATGAACTAGTTGTTCCGTCAAGTAATTTTCCGCCAATGATCCCTGTACCAATATTATTTCCATTACTATCTAATACCACAGTCGTATAAGCTCCTGCACGGAGGAAGTTATAAGATGCGCTGCCAGTATTACCAATAATAATTTCTTTTGCCCAAACGCCTGCATTTACTGGAGGCGACATACTCTCTACAGTAAAGCGCCCTCCTACGAGTAAGTTTGCATCATTTTTAATCCCTCCCCCATTCATATATACATCCCCGCTGACACAGCCAGATATACCACTTTTAGAAGAGCTAGAGAGCTTTAAATTACCTTCAATAGCTATATCAGACAAAGCATCACCTGAAAGAAAGTCAGTCCCTCCTCCGGTAAAATCACTCGCGCCTATAATAACAGCAGTTCTCGTTATAACGCATGATTTAGACGATTGCGTAGTCCCTTGCTTTAACTCAAAAATAGCTTCAATAGTAGAGGTCGCATTTGCTCTTGTTTTTTTAGCTGTTTCTCCAGTTACTTCTGCAAACAGATATATTTTATCAATCACATTTTCTTTATAAATAGAGAGCTGGAGGTTTGGATCATCGATCGTAGCATTAAGCTTTTGTTGTACTTGCCCTGGTTCAACTTTAATTGGTATTGATGTAACTAATGTTTCTAACTGAGTACTATCAAGAGAGCTTAAGTATTTCTTTGTTATATCTACTCCAGCCCATGCTGTACGTTGCGCTTGAGTTTGGGCATGTAAAGCCATTGACTGACTTTGTGACCCCCTTATATAACGAAAGGAACCAAGTACAGCAATTGATATAGCCACACCGACAAAGAGTAAAATGGTGAGCGTCGCAGCTCCTTGTTGTCTATGCACTGTATTGTATTTAGTCATATTAAAATTTTTTTTCATGATACAAAATTCACTACACAAGTAGAGCTATCAATCACGCGCTGTGTTGAATTTTGTACTGTCAGAGTGATCATTATTTTACCAGGGATCTCTATACTAAATGGATGGCAAGACGTTCTCATTGCAGTAATTATAATTGGATTTACAGTATCCTCTTTATATTGAGAAGGTAAAATGAGCCTTGATGTAGGTGTAATGCTCTCCATTGCTATATCGCAAGATACTCGCCACAAACCACCACTACGATCGGCTTGTAACCCATTACACTGTATACTGCCACCTATATTGCTTAACCAGACAACAGTATCCCCAATAGCAGCTGCTCCTTGATGAGCCTCTAATGGCAAAAACACATTGCTATTTAATATACGCAAGTGCGTACCATAAGCTGCATCTTCAACTCCAAATCCTGCATCTTGTAAAAGCATATGAGCTGATAATAAAGCTGAGGCTCGCTCCCCATCGCTTCGAGAAGATTCAGCAGTAGGCACAACGGCTTGTATTGTGTTTCTAAAAATCACCATCATTCCAATCAGAACGATGGAAGATATTAATAGACCAATTAATAAACTGATTAACGATAATCCCTGTTGATGCTTCATTTAACGCTTAAACCTTCCGCTATTCTGATCACGCCGTCACCACCAAATAATTCTTTAGATATATCATTCTCATTGGTAGACAAAGTAACGACTTTTGTCATAACAGATGTACTTATGCCACCTACTGAAATGACAATCTCTGATTCTTGACAGTTTGAAACCAATTTAACATCACTGATCCAGTTTAAGCTTCCCGGATTAGCACAAAGGTTAACTTCACTACTTTGTTGTAAACGCTCTCGCATTTCCAGCAAAGCCAAATTATAAGTATTCATATAGCGTTGGCTAACAAGCCCTCGAGCTAAGACTTGAGCTATCCCAAGAAATAGAATAGCCAGAATCAGCATTGCTACCATTGCTTCTATCAAAGAAATGCCTCTTTGATAGACTAGTCCTTTAGTAAAGCATCCCTTCATAACTCACATTCCCTTTTGCTAATATATATTCTAAATTACTACTGGGCTGATTATTAATGAGTATAGCCCCGCGATTATTAATGAAAACAACCGTCAGATTGACATTATTTCTGACAAGCCCTACTCCGATTGGCCAATTACCTTGCCAGGTAACACCCCCTGAACATCCAGTACCACTCGGTTGGCGTACCTGTATAAAACTACCCAACAGGTTTACACAAGCTGCTGTATTATGCTCACCATGTACATTTTCTGGATTACGTAATGCTAGCGCTTTGGCTTGAGTATAAGCCTGACTAAGTTGGCTTTTTGCATCGTTGAGTTGGGCTTCATACAACCAGGATTGTGTGAAAGGTACAGTCACCAGTGCGAGTACCCCAACAATACTTACCACTATCAACAATTCAATAAGAGACAGACCTGATTGTCGATTTACCAAGAATTCAGCCCACCACATTTTCCTTTCAGTGTACGTTCACCAATATAAGATAAAGTGAGAGTACAACTAGAACCTGATGCTTTAAGTGTATAGGTACTCGCAGTAAGGCTCATAGAAATAGTGTAATCAGTAGAGGCCTGATACCAATTAACATTGTCAGTAGTAGCGCCTTCATAACTCAATTGGCGTTGAAAGCGATTTTCAAGTCCTACTGATAACGCGACTAAATCAGCCCCTGCCACCTGGGCACGGCTGCGCTCAATATAGTTTTGATACGCAGGTAAAGCGATTGTTGCGAGGATAGCTGTAATCGCCAGTACAATCATAAGTTCTACTAATGTAAAACCTGATGGTCCAAAGCGAAATTGTTGCTTAAAAGAGTAATTCATTATTCAACCAAAATAGGAGATTCTATAATCTGGAAAAGTCCAGTTTAATCTAAAAAATTAACAAATAAATTCATGAAATTAGTACGATAAATAAGTTTCAAAATTTTCTGTTATTAAAGTAATAACGTTGCTCCAAACAATAGCTATAGGCTATGGCTGAATTCACCAACAGCATCTACAACTTGTTGTGCACCAGAGCGGATCTCATTCATCACTATTCCCGCTTCATTTGATAGCTCTAATGCACTTTGTACTTGCGATAAGCTTTGTTGTATAAGTGACACAGCGTTTACTGTTAATGCCTTATTTTCACTAACAACTTTAACAATTTCATGTGTCGTAGTACTGGTTCTAAGGGCCAGTTGACGAACTTCATCGGCAACAACAGCAAAACCGCGTCCTTGGTCTCCAGCTCTTGCTGCCTCAATTGCCGCATTTAGTGCTAATAAATTTGTTTGATCTGCAATTCCACTTATGTTGTTCACTAAATCAGTTACTTTTTTAGACTGTAGATCTAAGTCATATATACCTTCACTTGCTGCACGCATTTGAGATGATAACTTTTCCATCGTCTTAATCGTTGACTCTAAGACTTGAATTCCCTTATCTGTATCCGCGCCTGTCTTTGTCGAAATTTCGTATGCAATTCCTGCTGTGCTAGCTATTTTAAATTCTCTTTGCATCTGGGTTGTAATGACCGTGGCAAATTTAACGACTTTATAGAGCGCTCCATCCTCATCATGTATAGGATTATAAGATGCTTCAAGCCATACCTCATTTCCATAGCTATCAAATCGTTTAAATCGATTCGATACAAATTCTCCCTTATTAAGCCTTGCCCAAAAATCTTTATACTCCTGAGAAGCTACTTCTTTAGGGCTACAAAAAATTCCGTGGTGTTTACCTATTATTTGTTCTTTGGAGTAGCTCATACCATTTAGAAAGTTGTCATTTGCATACACTATAATCCCATCAAGATTGAACTCTATGATTGCAGCAGAGCGTTGTAATGCAGCTAACATATCTTGCTGCTGTCTTGACTGAGATATTGTTTTGGTTAATTCGGCTGAATATACCGCTAATCTAATATCGTTCTTCTCACAATTACTAATAGGTTGGATAATGCTTCGATACCAGGACTCAACTCCCTGTTTTGATCTTACTTGCATAGCTCCATGCCAATGGCTTCCTTGTGCAATCGATTTGAGCATGCTTTTACAGTGTGGTTTCGATAGTGAGCTATGTACAAGAAAATCTTTTATATTTCTATTAAATACTTCAGAGTCAGAATATCCAAGTGAGTGGAGAAAATGTGAGTTCGATTCCTTAATATTACCGCTCGAATCGATGCAAAAATAAAGCATTTCTTCCTTTAAATCAGCTTGAATACTATGAAACTCCGCGAGTTCTTTTTCAAGTTCGTCTATTCTTGACTGAACCGAATTTCTTTTAAATAGCATTTAATGTGTCATCCTCTTCACATTGATTATCAAAGGTAAGTTTTTTGAACCACTTTTCAACATCTGTCGCATTTAAAGCTTTAGAGAAAAGGTAGCCTTGGGCAATTGAATAGCCTTGATTTTTAAGTATTTCGTACTGCTCTTCTTTCTCTATTCCTTCTGCAACAACATTAATGTTAAGACTTTTTCCAAGTTGCAGCACCGCGTTACTAAGCACTTTACTTGTAGCATCGGTCTCTAAATGCTGAACAAAACTACGATCAAGTTTTAGCTCTACTAATGGTATTTTTTGTAAATAACTTAAGCTCGAATAACCCGTTCCAAAATCATCCATTGAAAAGCTAATTCCAGTATTATGAATATCCATAAGGACCTTCATAGTGCTTGGGTTTGTATCAAGCAAAACACTCTCTGTAAGTTCTAAAATTATATCTGATGGCTTGAGATTAAAACGCTTTATTTCACTAACAATAAGATCGCATAGATTTATGTTATGAAAATTTATCGGGGATAAATTAATTGAAATTGTAGGGATATCTAATTCGTTTTCTTTCCATATGGACATCTGCTTACATGCATTATGGATTGCCCACTTGCTTAACTTTCCAATCAGACCACAGTCCTCTGCAATAGGAATAAATTTACTCGGCGATATCGTACCTAATTGGGGATGCTCCCACCTTGATAATACTTCAACCCCACAAATACTCCTATCAACCATCGATACTTGTGGCTGGTAAAACAGCTCCAAACCATTGTTATCTATCGCTTTTTCCAGCTCAATTTCGAGCGTTTGCAACTCTTGTGCTAATTCATTTAACTCATGACTAAAGTATGCAAATCGACCTCTACCTAGAGATTTAGCTTGATACATTGCCATATCGGCTCGTTGTATTAAGGTGTAAACATCCTTACCATCTCCTGGAAAAATGCTAATTCCAATACTAACCGTCGAAATGATTTCATTACTATTTAATAAAACAGGTTCAGCTATTCTTAGTCTTAAATCTTCGACAACATTATTTAAGTCTCCATTATTTGAAAATGGAACAACGGCCACAAATTCATCACCAGATAACCGTCCTACAACATGAAAACGATGAGCAGTAGAAGTTAACTGATTCGCAAGATGAATTAAGAGCTCATCACCGGCAGCATGCCCAAACGAATCATTTAGTTGTTTGAATCGATCGGCATCTAAAAATAGAAAGGCTAACTTAGTGTTATTGACGTCTGCATCATGTAGAGCTTGCTCCGCATTCGCATATAACAAGTTTCGATTAGGCAGACTTGTTAAAGAGTCGTAATAAGCAAGCTTTCTAATATTTTCACGTTGTTTTTCTCGCTCAATAGCTAACTTACATAAGGGACTTAGTATGCTTAGTAAGGTCCGATGTAGCTCGGTGGGAACATCATTATATTTATAATAGAGTACAATTATACCAATAGTATTTTTATCACTGCCTTTTATTAGACTTGATAGACACCCTGTATAGCCAAGAGAAGATATTTCATCTTTATGGTTTATCCAAAATGCGTCTTGTTTGATGTTTTTAACATGTACAGTAGCATCTTGTCCTATGATACTATCAAAGCCAAGATGATGAACTTTATACAATAATTTATGCTCTAAGGGCAAACTAGCTGTTGCGCTTAATAACTGTAAATTATTTTCATCATTAAGTTTAAATATACTGGGGGTTATCTCTTCTGATAACTTATGAATTTCATCACATATACACTGCATAATAAATTCTAATGGTTCATCATTTGCTATAGCACCTAATGCCCGTTGATGAAGTATTTCATGTAATTTAGTATTTGTTATTTCGGATAGAATAATCACAGAATGAGTAAACATTTCCTGCTCATCCAAAATTGGATTACTCATTATAGAGCACCACAGCTTCTCACCGTTATTTGTTATTAATATTTCATCACGTTTAATAGGCCCACCTTTGAGGTGACTATTTCTGATAAAATTAATAGTTGAAGATGTTAAATGGGGAGCAATAATTGAGATGGGAGAACGACCTAACATATCACTCTCGTTATAACCAAAAAGAGTTGTAAATCCTTTATTTATATAAATTGTTTGCCAATTATTATCTATAATAATAATAGCGTTATCTGTTCTATCAGTCACTAAAGAAAGTAGTTCTAAATGCTTTCTAGCCAACACTTCTTCTGTGACATCTTTAATAAATGCGGTATACAGTGTTCTCTCATGGGTGTGTACTTTCGATATAGACATTGACCCCCATTTTTGGCCACCATTTTTGCATATAATAAGAACCTCACGGCTAGTACCAACAATTTTATTTTCCCCTGAATCACGATTACGATTAACAAACGAGTCGTGCTCTGATTTTATTTCGTTAGGTACAAGAAGTTTTACGTTTTCGCCAATAGCTTCTTTTTTAGAATAACCCCAAAGTTTTTCAGCGGCTTTATTGTATAAGATAATTGTATTATCTGAGTCAATAACAACAACGCTATCAATCGCTTGATCGAGCGTATCTATAAAAAAATCCGGTAATAACTTTATCATATGGTAGCGCTTCCATGTTTTTCCAGAATAATCCCTTCGGTTAGATAAGCCATAAGTAATTACAACATACCCAAAAAAGCGTTATTAACCAAAACCTATACAATTTGAATCTAGGATATAATAATATAATTTACTGTGTATTTTTTCAACTTTTTTATTAGTAATTATGAGAGCAAAGTAATTATTTCTACCTATAATAAGCTTCTATTCAGAGCTGTGGTTTTAAGCTGTACGATGGTTCTTATTTATGAAGCGCCCGCTTTGAGTTTAATATGGCGTAAGGAGTTTTATTGAGTGGGGTATATGAAACGATTTGCAAGTTAATATATATGACTCAGAGTGTCTCACACTATTTCCTATGCGAAATATGTACTGAATTGACTCACGTCTCTACATAGAGGTCGAGAAGCTCGGCTGAGTAAATATCCAAAAATTTACCAATCAAATCATTTATAAATACAGTGATAGCTTCGGGTTGAAAATCTTTAAGCTTTGGATGCCCTCTATTTACATGAATTTTAGTTATATCTTCAATAGTAATGGCATATAAACTATTGGCCCCCTGTTTTCACGGTTAAATTCATACCCAGACACTTCCATATTAGCAACTGTGTTTTCAACAACAGCTCTACTAAGATCTGGAAATATCTCATGTAGACTCGATTTTGAGTAGGTTAACAAATAAGTTTCTTTGCCTGCCAAAAGTCTTACCTCTAAGAATTACTTAAGTTTTACCTTTGATCTTTTGTCATTTTAATTAAATCTACTGACATTTCATCCCGCTTCGAGTGGTGCATTTTATAAGTTAGGTTGCTTTTTTTGCTTTATGCTAATTTTCTACATGTTGAATGCAATTGCTCTCATGCGCAAGATATGTATTAAATACATTTTACGTATGTTTGAGTTATAATTTGTACAAGGAATTTAAACACCGTAGAAAAGTATTGAACTCTGCCAAATACAGTTTTTATTTGACAAGTAGCGCGTATATAATCGTACAATATATTGGGTGTACTATTTATGGAGGAATGTATGTTTAACTTAAAACCAATACAACTTATCAAGATGCTGTTTAGTTTTGCGGTAATCTTACACACAATAGAAATGATTTTTTCTCTTGCGATGATAACAGCTGGTTCATTTCTGCTTTGGCTCTTTTATTTTAATGACTATGAGTATGTCGCAATGATGTTAATGGGGGGTCTTTCGTTGGCTGCAGGTGGTACGTTTGCATATCGGGGTGTATGTGGCACAAAGACAGCAAGGAGTGAAGTTTAATGGTGTATGAGAACTCCCCCTCCATTTAATACAAATAAATGATTATCTCCTCGTATCGTATTGCAATTAGCGCAGGTATTTACCTAATAAGATCCATTGTTCAGCCCTTAAAAAGCATATTTAATGGCTGGCGTGTGGCTTTGGTTAGGGGAGCTCATTTTTAGAGAAGGGAACGCCTGCTTACCAAAATACAGTTATATGCGCATTATATCGAAAGTAGTTATCTAACCTCGCTATATAATATGCGTTTGTATCCAACTTTGATGTAGTGTAAATAATATCATTTTAACCTTACTCCTGAACGCCAAAAAGGGAATTGACCTTACTTTCAGTATTTTGACCCTTCATTCTGAACAGCCAAAAGAAACATACATAGCTAAAAAGGCAAAGTTACTCGTTTAATTAGGTAATGACATTAAATACAAAGCTCTGCTTTACTCCTTATTCACAATAAGCTGGTGCTCTTTCAATAAATAGACCACTTGGTATAACTATTATGTACACTTTAAATTAGGCATTCATTAGCCGTACTTTAAATTATCATGGATATAATTAATCACAATTTATTCGACTTTTTTAAGCTTTAAGATAATTCGATAAGTATTATCGTAGCAACGTTTACTTAGTTGCTAACTCACATTGTAACTTTCTGTAAGGCACAGCTCGCTACAAAAAATTCGGGGATGAGCGATAACCGGTCATTGAGATTGGCTAAATATCGTCGTTAATTGTTTGGTCAACTGCTCTTTGCGTATATATTCATGAAAATGAGCGTTAAGTCGGCAGGAAAATGCACGATTTTAGCACTATAAAATGTTGAACTAAGCCGCTACGCGGAGATCCTATTCTGACCATTCGAGCCACACTTACCTGGGGTTATCCCATCACTTGGAGGTAAGTAATGAGTACACTCATTGAACAAGTCAAAACTGAAATAGCCTATCGAGGTAAATCCCCCCCGATTTACCAAAGGGTCTTACTGATTACACAAAACGGGTAACAGAAGAGCAATACCCAGAATTATGTAACTTGAGTCCTTGTAGATAGTTAATCTTCTTTTCGACGTTTAATAATGTAGTGCGTTTTGACATCTATATCTACATATTTAAAGTCTTCTTCGTAAAAAGTATCTAACCACTTTTTTCTATCCTCATTCGTAATCGTTATTGTCTCTGCATGCTCATCAAGTATCGCAGGTAACTCGCGATGCTCAACACAGCATCGAATCAGTGGATCAATTGTTAGCACTTCATGGGTAGAAGAAGCAAACGCATCTAATATTTTGTTCAAACTTAGTTGCGCTACGGGAAAGCGACTGGCTTCAAAATCAATAGTAGACCTATATTCATTCCTCCTATGCTGATAATTCTAAACAAGGGTAGATCCTCGTTTGGCGACAGATAAGCGACCCAATACGTGTATCCGTTGCTTTAGTGATTTTAATTTTGTTACCATCTTTAAATGTCACGCCTGCTTTTATCCAATACGGATCATCTTTGTTGTCTATCGGTAAGCTACTTAAGTCAATCTTTGACCAAGAAACGTTATAGTCTATAAGTATTTCATCAAACAATGAGCGACCCACCAGCCCTAAGGCGTTTGCAAAAATAGCGCGAGTGAACATCACATTATCATGCACTTTTATTATGGCGCTATTGATAAAGCGCCCCCCGTTACTTGTTAATCAACAGAACGGGTAAATTGAAAGCGCCACATTGAATGTGGCGGGTATAGTGATACGTTAAGCGTGTATAGTGATTGATACACCGTATACCCAAATGCACAACTAACTTGCATCAAGGACTGTGTTAATATTGCATATTCGCCGCTCTCATACTTCTCAAGCGCAATCGCAGACATTCCTATGTCACTTGTTAGCTTTACTCGCGTCAACCCCATACGTTTGCGTTCGCCGCGAATAGCGGCCCCAATTTGCTTATTTGCAATTGCGCTATCGATTATCGCGTCAGGAGTGAGGGAAATATTAAATGTAGTCATCTTGCTATCCATTTTTTAAAGTTGATAGCATCATGCCTACATTTTTAAAACGCGCTTTTTTCAGAAATTAACTAGTTGATGCTTGTGTAGTAAAAATTAAAACAAGCTTCTTTATGACAAAATCAACGCTGTACCCCGCAATCATACACATTGAAAAAAGTGTAAGTTGTTCTTTGGGTCTCATCTCATCGTTAATGCTTAAATTGAATACTTCAAAATCAGTGTGAAGCAGCATACTTACGAGCAAGCCTACAATTGCCCTACTTAACAAACTGCGATAAAAGCTGTTCTTACTAGTGTATTTTTTTTCATTAATTAAGAAATGAAGAAGACCACCTGCTACAAACATAATCGTAATTTGAAATAACATAATAACTTCCTTTTCTATTTGCTTTGACGTTTTTCAAAGCATGTATCTATTTTATCATTTAATAAAAAAAACGAACGTTTTAAACAAAAATAAATTTTAAAGCCTGTTTTTACTTTGTTTTTTCTACGCACTTTGAAGTCAGATTGTTTTAATTGCGATGAAACAGCCCTAACCAAGACCTTAAATATAAAAATTGATAGTTTGTTAGGGATGGGCTATATCTTGAATAGGCGGAAACAATTGTGAATATGCAAGATAGACAAGTGCGAACGCCTCATCTTCTTCGTAAAATTCGCAACCAAGCGTTAGATGTGAAGGTAATACATCAACAAGCGCTTCCGTTAGTTTTAAACCACCATTGCCTGGCAGTCTTAATTTCCAATATTCCCTCTGCGACTTGTCTTTGCTCCACTATAATCCCCGAAGGGGATGCGAGTTCAAGTAACGTTCTACGGTCTGACGATGAATGCCCCACTCCAGTATCTTCCAGCAGCCTCAGCACTGCGCCATGAGAGTAATCATATTTAATGTAGCGCGACAGCCTTTCGCCAAGCACCTCTTCGCCGTTGTTTTTTGCAGTAATGTAAACTGGCTCATGTGGGTTTGATACATATTCTATAAGCTCATCCCACGATGTATAACCTAATGTAACCGCAAGGGCTTCATGCACTTATTTAAGTGTTGATGGCGTTGATGCGAAGCAGGTTACGTCAAACGACATTCAAGATGCTTTCCACTCGTAAAAAAGAGCAGTAGCCCATGTATAAGCTTCAATAGAGTGAGTAGGGGTTATTTTTAAGTTTTTCATGATTTTTTTAGTTTATTTTATGAGTCGATTAATAGCAGGGGAAAGGTTATCAAAAGCCAAATATTGTAAGTTTTAGTCTATTTAGTGGTTGTGAAGGAAGTGGGGTGTACAACGTTGTACACCAAGTGAAACTGTTAACTTGGGTAGGGCGTACAACGCTGTACACCAAGTGAAACTGTTAGTTTGGGTAGGGTGTACAACGCTGTACACCAAGTGAAACTGTTAGTTTGGGTAGGGTGTACAACACTGTACACCGAGTAAAGTTTCAAGCTTCTAGTACCGCTCTAAGCTGTTCAATAAGATTTTCAGCTTTTTCTTTACTGATATTTAATTTCAAAGTACCTTTTCCATCAGTGGAAGCTTTTATACCTTCTATACTATTTAATGCGTTATAGGCGTCTGGTAGAACCCTCTTCGTTTTAGTCGCTGCTTCTGTATACTGTAATATTTCTTTTTCCACTTTTCTGCTAGCGTCGGCATAGGCCTTATCATCAAGCAATTCGTGATTGTTGTGTTTTTCTAAATTTTCTGGTGATAAATATGCGGTAAAATCATTACAAATTTCTAGCGCTTCATTAAGTAATGTTTCATTATGTTTAAGCGATATAAGAAATCTCGTTTTAATAAAGCTTAAACCAGGAAACAACTTAAATAACCGAGTGGGTAAAATAGCAAAATCTTTAGCATATTGCGCTGATGTTTTTGCTATTTTCAGCTTTTCAGCAATTTTACGCACACTTTCATCCAGGAGGCCAAGTTCATTAATTTGTAAAGACAGGTCAATAACAGTCGGCTTTCTATATTCGTCAGCAATAGTCGCAATATGTTCTTGATCTACTAAATCCATTTCCGGAGTAAGTAAAACTTTTAGGACGCCTGAATTAAGTAAACTAACACAATAGGTGCGTCTTGTTCCTTCCAGTATTACCATTGATTTTTTTGTACCAACAGCTCTTATTGGTTGTGTATTACACCTGTTTTCTTTTATTGAAGGAAGTATATCAGACACATCAGCACGCGTTAAAAATTCCTGACTCCTATGGTTATACGGTGAAGGTTTTGTGCTCTCACCAATTGTAGAACTATTAATTTCCACCATCTTAAAAGTGTATAATTTTCCAGTTATCGGGCTTTCCCAAGTAACCCCATCTTCATCAAGATTTATTTCTATATCTGCCGATGGTCGGCCAAATGTTTTTTTAGCTTTCATGTATAAATGTCTCGCGTAATTCGTTTACTGTTTCAAAAAATGATTCTGCGAAGTCATGAGCAGCTTCTTTTGCGCGCTTCAAGCTTTCTGCACTGCCTTCGTAATGTTTTGGCATCTTTGTTATTACTGTATCAAATGATTCACCAGTACGTTCAAAAGCATCCAATTTAGGCATAGACTTGTTAAGCATTATATTAAATATAGACTTGGCGTGCCTCCGAGCTTCAATATTATGTTTTTTCTTTTCTTGGTATTTAGTCATAAACCCAATATGAGCTTCTATATTTAAAGTAGCACCAGATTCTTTTATTTTATTTTCTAAAACAGGGAGTCGATTAATGAATTTTAATGTTGAATGTAGGTCAACTTGAGCTGGCGGGATAGGTGTCAATAAAATATCCGCAGCAACCATAGAGTTTAGCATGAATGCATCGATATGCGGGCCGGCATCTATAATGATGTATGAATATTCACCTTTAATTTTGTTTATAATATTTTTCTTTAATACTTGGTAAATATCTTCTTTTCTTATTCCTGCTTCATCACAAATTGATTCCCAATTAGCTGCTAAAAATGCATCTTCAATTGATGCAGGCATTATATCAACGCCTGAAATTGCAGAGCTGTATATGTAGTCTGACATCAACTCTTCTTTTGATATATCTTGAAGCATTGCCTGTGCGCTAGTTGTGTCAATACTATTAAGAGTTAAGCTGTGGCTCATAAACATAGTAGATGAAGATTGAGGATCAAGATCTATTACTAGAGTTTTTATATCGTATGGAGTTAGGTTTGGTGCAGTACGTAATGACTGTGCTAATGTAACCCCAGTAACCGTTTTGCTAACACCACCTTTCAATGATGACATAAATACAGTGATAGCTTCGGGTTGAAAATCTTTAAGCTTTGGATGCCCTCTATTTTCATAAATTTTAGTTATATCTTCAATAGTAATGGCATATACACTATTGGCCCCCTGTTTTACACGGTTAAACTCATACCCAGACGCTTCCATATTGGCAACCGTGTTTTCAACAACAGCTCTAGTAAGATCTGGAAATATCTTATGTAGACTTGATTTTGAGTAGGTTAACGAAAAAGTTTCTTCGCCTGCCAAAAGTCTCTCCTCTGAGACTGACTCTGAGAACTGCTTAAGTTTTGCCTTTGATCTTTTTGCCATTTTAATTAAATCTACTGACATTTTATCCTGCCTCGAACGTTGCATTTTATAGGTTGTGTTGCTTTTTATGCTTTATGTTGATTTCCTACATGTTAAATGCAATTGTTCTCACGCGCAAGATATGTATTAAATACGTTTTTCGTATGTTTGAGTTGAGATTTGTACAAGGAAGTTAAACACCGTAAAAAAGTATTGAGCTCTGCCAAATACAGTTTTCATTTGGCAAGTAGCGCGTATAAAATCGTACAATATATTGGATGTACTATTTATGGAGGAAAGTATGTTTAATTTAAAACCAATACAACTTATCAGTATGCTGTTTAGTTTTGCGGTAATCTTACACACAATAGAAATGATTTTTTCTCTTGTGATGATAACAGCTGGTTCATTTCTGCTTTGGCTCTTTTATTTTAATGACTATGACTATGTCGTAATGATGTTGATGGGTGTCCTTTCGTTGGCGGCAGGTAGTACGTTTGCATACCGAGGTATATGTGAAACAAAGACAGCAAGGAGTGAAATTTAATGGTGTATATAAAAAAGGTGGTGTCAGTGACAAAGACCCAAAAGAGATAAATAACTTTTCTGAATTTAAACGCTCTCTATTAGCTTTAAAGGGGGTTCACGTATCAGTTATATACCTGCTTGTATCTGGCGTAAAAAGGTAGAATTTGTGTCGGTTAATTTGCTCGGAAAAGTAATAGATACCTATATTGAACAACCTATCGATTTAAAGTCGATGTAGGAGTGCGTTGCATCAGGTATCTCTACATGTGCTGCATAGTAAACATTGTAACCGCTCGATTGTCATGAAAGCCACTTAATACAGCCTTATTGAGTGGGAATCCCTTTATTACCCCTCCATTTAATACAAATAAATGATTATCTCCTCGTACCGTATTGCAATTAGCGCAGGTATTTGCCTAATAAGATCCATTGTTCGGCTCTGGAAAAGCATATTTAATGGCGTGTGGCTTTGGTTTGTATAATATTTTTGGAGGGCTTAACCTTGGCTGATAATTTTAAAATACTGGATGATTTAACTAAAGAAATAAATGAAGGGGCTGGTTATCACAATTTACCAATAGAGCTTTTAATGACTCCTGATTTTATTAAAACATACTCTTGCTTCACTGATTTTGAATGCCTATTGCTTTCAAGTCGCTTGAAAGATAAATACTCGACTAATTCAGACTTGTATTCTAGTGGTGAATGGGAGCTTTTGATTAGTGAAAATACAAACGTCAATTCATGGAGAGAGTTGCGAATTAAAGCTGCTATTATATATGTAAAATCAAGATTACCTCATCAGTAATAATCTCCAGAGCAAAGATACTTACTTAAAAATACCACTCTATAACAAGCCTTCGAAATCCATTTCCATTTTCATTGTTAGTTGATTGAATTTTGGACATGTCAATAATGCACCTTAGATGTGGAATGTCTTTATATTTTAGTGATATACATTTCAATATTTAAAGAGCACATCTATACTGTTTTGCATGTGCTTATACAAAAGTATTGGGAATGAATGTGCCTGGTAATATAAAAAATTTAGAATCAGAAAACAGAAAGCTAAAACAAACTATTGTTGAACTATCTAAAGAAAGAGATAAATATAAAAAAATCTTTGATGTTTCAGCAGATGCACTTTTAATTATTGATTTAACCTCTAGCAAGTTTATAGAGTGTAATCAATCCGCTATTGAAATGCACGGCGTACAAAGCAATACTAATTTCCTCAACCTTAGCCCTTCTGATTTATCACCTAAGTACCAATCCTGCGGCAGGCTCTCTAAAGAAATGGCTAAAGAGTATATAGCAAACACTGTTGAAAACGGTTCTCAAATCTTTCAGTGGCTGCATTCTCGTTTAGATGGAACTACTTTCCCTTGCTTGGTGTCGTTAACCTCCTTATCTATTGGTGACAGTCAGTTAATCTTGGCTGTTGGTCGAGATATATCAGACTTAGTAAAAGCTCAAGAAAAGCTGATCACCGAGCATTCAGAAAGGAAACGTTTCGAAACAGCTTATTTAGGTGAAAAAGAAAAATTTGAAAAATTTGTAGATTTAGCACCTATTGGTATCATAATAAACGCAATAACTGATGGTAGGTTTGAGTTTGCCAATCAGGAATTCGAGAAAATTACTGGATATAATGCCGAAGAACTTAACCAAATGGATTATTGGCAACTCACCCCGAAAAAATATGCAGAGCAGGAGCAAGAGCAACTGGACTCACTCTCTGAGTACGGCCATTACGGCCCGTATCAAAAAGAGTACATCCACAAAAATGGTGAAGTATATCCTGTACTACTGTCGGGTATAAAAATTACAGACAGTAAAGGCCAAGTATTTATTTGGTCTGTTGTACAAGATGTTTCATATCTAAAAAATAGTGAGCAGCAACTACAATTAGCTAAGGACAAAGCCGATCTATTTGCACTACGTATGCAATTAGCTAATGATTCTGCAGGAATTGGTGTTTGGGAGTGGGATTTAAAAACAGGAGTGCTAATGTGGGATAACTGGATGTACAAATTACATGGCATTACAGAATCTAAGTTTTCTGGGGCATATGATGCATGGATAAATATTGTGCATCCTGACGACATTGAAAACACTAAAAGCCTGTTAGAAGCAGCTATTAGTGGCAATAGTTCTTATGATCCTGAATTTCGTGTTGTTCATCCGGATGGCAACATAAGAACGATGAAAGCAAGCGCCGAAATATTAAGAGATTCACACGGCGAAGCAATTAAGGTGGTAGGCGTAAACTACGATGTTACAGACCGAGTTGATGCATTACGCGTTTTGTCAGAATCAAAATTAGCCGCTGAAAATGCTGTAAAGGCAAAAAGCGACTTTTTGGCCAATATGAGTCACGAAATACGCACGCCAATGAATGCGATTCTAGGTGCTCTACAATTACTAAAAAACACTAACTTATCTACCGAATTGAGTACAGTGCTTAAAAATGCATCCTTCTCAGCCCATAGTCTCTTAATCATAATAAACGATATTTTAGATTATTCGAAAATAGAGTCGAATAAATTACAAATTGAAAGTGTCCAGTTTTCATTAACCGAAGTATTGGAGTCAGTAAAGTATGATCTAGACTCTTTAGTTAGTGGAAAGCGAATTCAGTTTCTCGTTAATAAGAGGAAAAGCTACAACGAATACTGGATAGGTGACTTAGTTAGGGTTAAGCAGATTATATTAAATTTAGCGACAAATGCAGTCAAGTTCACAGAAAAAGGAAGTGTTCAAATAAACGTTAGCAGCCAACTCTATCAAGATAAAAAAGCTATTAAGATTGAAATTATCGATTCCGGTATCGGTATGAGTAAAGAGGCTGTTGAGCATATTTTTGAGCGCTTTACTCAAGCTGATACCTCCACAACGAGAAAGTACGGTGGAACTGGGCTAGGTATGTCCATCACAATCAGCTTAATTGAAGTGATGGGGGGTAAAATGGATATTCAAAGTGCATTAGGACGAGGCACAACGATAAGCCTTATTCTGCCTTTAGATCAAGTTGATTTTGCACCTGTTAATAAGGCAAAAAAAGCATTATCCGCCCCTAACTTAGAAGGTAAAAAAATATTAGTTGCAGAAGATAATAACATTAATAAAGTGCTAATAGAGGCAATGCTTAAACGAACTAATGCAAACGTTACAATTGTTGAAAATGGTCTACTGGCTGTCGAAGCGGTCCAATGCAACAAATTCGACTTAGTATTAATGGATATACACATGCCTATAATGGATGGTATTGAGGCCCAACAACAAATACAATCTTTAGATCCAGGCCTTACTGTAATGGCACTTACAGCAAATGTTATGGAAACAGATGTAGAAAACTACTATCGTAAGGGGTTTACCGCACATATTGCAAAGCCGATAGACATAAATAAATTGTATGGAACTCTGAAGCATTATTTCAATAGTTAAGAGTCTGATATTTTGCAGTATTTAAATGCCCTTAGGTCATGTATGCTTTTAAAGAAATTTAACTGAAGTAGGTTTATTGGCAAGTGGCAGACCTAAACGTTGATCCAGTCGTTGGTGTGAATTCGCTGTTACTTATACTAATAACTGTTAAATACGATCCTTGCGGCATAAAATTTTGTTTGTGATAAGGTATTTCGCTAACTTACGCAACGTTCGCTATATTAAGTTTTTAGTCCACTGTAATCGAAAGAAATTAGAGCAATCATTTAATAAATAAAATATGGTTTGTGATAGAAATGCTTAATTTTAAGGGCGAAGTGCGTAGTAATTAGGTCATAAATATATAGTTTTAAGATCTGGGTTCATGATTGATTTGTCTTTTCCTGAAAGATACTTCGCAGTTATAATTTCAGTCACCTCTCAAAAGGGTCTATTAAGAAGGTAATTGTAAATTTCGTTTTAAATTTTTCAGTGCTCTTAGGGTCCGAGTCTAACTCTATCTTTGCATTAAGAATTTGCGTTACCCACTGCGATACCATATATAACCCAAGACCTATATTGCCGTTACCACGTGCTGATGTATAAAAAGGTTCAAATATTGAAACTTGCTTATCTTTATCAATGCCTAAACCGGTATCCGAAACTGTAATTTTAATTTCGTCGTTTGTTTTTTCAGCTCTGATTTCTATTTCGCCTACCTGATTTTTCTTAAAACCATGATTAACTGCATTCATGAGTAGATTTTCAATGACTTGTGACATGATACCAGGGCGACTTTTTATATTTATATTCTCAATAAATTGCGTATTTATTTTTATTTTTGAATTTTTTAGTCGGGAGTTAAGTGTTATTAATAATTCATCAATAACGTCTTTAATATTAAAATCAATAAAATCTTCATTATTTCTATCAATAGCCATTTTTTTGAAGCTTTTAACAAGCACAGCGGCTTTGTCTAAGTTTGCTCTGGCCAGTCCTAGATTGTTTTCAATACTATGTGCACTCTTTTCAAGTTGAGACTTAGTTAGTCCTGTTTCAATTGCTTTACACAATCGTTTTATAACTGTTTCTGCGTTAGACACGGAGATAATAGCGCCGCCAATAGGGGTATTCATTTCATGTGCAACACCTGCAACAAGTAAGCCTAAAGAAGAGAGTTTTTGTGCTTCTATAAGGTTTTTTTGTAGTAATTGTTGCTGTTTAATTGTACTTGAAAGTGTATTGTTAACATGTTTAAGCTCTGCTTTTTCAGTCTGGAGATCGTCAAATAATTGATGCAAAACATTAGTATATCGATACTCTCTATATAAAATAAAACTACCAATTAACAAGAAGATAGACGTAAAAAGGAAACCATACAGAAATGCAGAAAATTTTATCTCAGATATCGTTCTATCTCTGCTCTTTATATAGATATATATGGTGTCGTTTAACGCTTCATTATGCTTTTTGGAATAAAGTACAGGTAACTTTCCTGACGTATACATATTAGAATCAGAATACCTTACCGTTCGATCATCTTGGCTAATAATTATATCCCAAAGCTTACGATTAGAGCTTTTAACATTAAGGTTTGGCTTATTTAGCATAAACCCCCATTCTTTGGCAGGCTCATGGCTAAACAGCCAATAACTATCAGTATTAATGATATATATTTGAGTGTCTTTAGAGGATAAGTCTCTTATTTTCTTAAAGAAATCAGTTAGGTTAAAGTTGATTATAATTAATCCATCAACAATATAATCACTCGCACTTGTTCTATGGGTTACCCTTATTGTAGGTTCAATAGGGGAGGTAACAGTGCCGTATTCCATGTTCAAATCTATTCTTGAAAGAAATGAGTCGGGAGATTGAATCGCGACACCTTGCCTAAAATAGTATCGCGACATTTTGTTTTGTAGCGCTTTAGGTTCTATCACATGGCCATGTCCATCTTTGAAGTTAACTCTAAAGCGTTCATTTCCCATCATATCAACCCAACGTATTTGAGATATGTTAGGCGTCATGAGACCAAAATTTAAAAAGTACTCATTGATCGCTTTCAGAGATTGAGGTGTTCTTAACATGTATCTTGGTGTAGAGCCTCTTTTTAAATTTTTATTATTAGTCAGAAATTGCGTTAACTTTTTTATACTGCTCAACTCTTTAGCAAACTCAGTGTTAACAAAAGCAAGTTTGTCATCTTGATAGCCCTGAATCACTGTGAGCCTCGATTGCAGAGTTTGCTGATAAACTAAAAAACCTATTAACACAGCCACAAAAAGAAGAAAAAATAGTTTAATTGCTGTATTTTTTTTACTAAGGTTAGGTGAACTATTTACTTCAGCAATATCAAGGTTTTTCATACTGTTTTAGCCATTCAATCAAATCTTTGACAAATAAAGGCTTTGAAAAATAGTATCCTTGAGCAACATTACAGCCTATTTTTTTAGCCCAATTGCATTGCTCTAACGTTTCAATTCCTTCAATAATAATAGAGAAATTAAATCGCTTAGCAAGATTTACAATCATTTCAAGAATATATTGATTGTCTGTATTATGCTCAATGTTACATATGAAACAGCGATCAATTTTTAGAATATTAGCCGTAATCTCAGTAATGTGCGAAATTGATGAATAGCCGGTACCAAAGTCATCTATACCTACCTTTATACCCAAGGCCATAAACTTTTCTAACGACTCTCTGATTAAATCATAGTTACTAATTGCTTGTGTTTCAGTGATTTCTAGCTCTAACATAGATGGGTCTATGTTAACTTCATGAATTTTTTGAGCTATTCGATCAAAGTATTGCGGGTTGGCTAAGTCAAAAGCAGACGCATTAAAAGCTACAGGTAAATTAATACCTTTATTTTTAAGCTCTTGTATAGTTGCTAAAATTTTATCAAAAATAACACAGTCTAGTTCACTTATTAATCCAGCCGTTTCTGCTAATTCAATAAACACTTCTGGGCTAATAAAGCTACCATCTTTTAGTTGCCACCTTGCGAGTGCTTCAAAACCAATAGGCGTTAAATCTACTAAATCCATTTTAGGTTGCAAGGCAACCTCTAGAGAACCTGAACCAATAGCCGCTCTTAATTTAGCCATTAAGCTAAATCGTTTTGTGAGTGCTTCTGTTTTTTCTTGACTATGCTTTATATATTTTGAAGACGTAGAGCGGTTATCACTTAAGCTTGATTCTGCTATGCTGATTATTTTTTCTGGCGAGAAACTCAAAACAGAGCGTAAGCCCATCTCTAAAACGCGTACATCGGCATATTGTCTAACCATTTGTATCTGACACATTGGTCTATTGAGTACTGTAATCATTTCTTTTGAAATTTCAACGTCAGTATTGACGAGTAAACCAAAGCTACTGTTGTTAATAATGGCTATTCGGGGTGAGAAGGAGGCAAAGGTAAGCTTAATATTTTTATAGACCTCAATTAGTAATATTTGACAAAAATCATGACCAAAAGTAAATGCTTTTTCTTCAAATTGCTCAACTTCAAACACGATTAACTTTGTTCGATATTGCTCATGAAGATTCATATTCCTGATTTCACGCGTTAACCAATTTCGGTTATGTAAATTTAGTGAGACATCTGTATATGCCAATTCAGTCAGCTTATTGAGTAATGCTATATTCGAAAACCCAGTATTAACGTTTTCACTAAACACTTTAAGTAAATATTCATTTTGCTCACCTATGGAGTTGTCGGACTTGACGATCGTGACATAGCTTTTATTATCAAGGCTTTTTGTTTCAAAATAGAAGACTGTGTGATGTTTCGAAAAAACATGGCGTTTTTCAGTAATAGCAAGTTCAAAGTCAGTGTAAATATCGCTACTTAATACTCCTTGCTCAACCAGTTGACCTTCAAATCCATCAAAGCAACCATTAGCGGTTGATATAATTGCCTTTGTGTTGGAATCACCACTGGAGCATATTATTCCACCACCATTAGTAATATGTAATATATTACTAATTTCCTCTAATACAGCTTTAGAAAAAGAGCGCATGTCGTGCTTACTGTTAATGCTTCTTGAGGCATCTAATACTAATTGGAGTCCTTTTCTTGCTGATGATATTTGGGATATATATTGCCAAGTTCGTAGGTTACTTGTGACTATTGACTGAAGTTTTTCTGCTGAAACATCTGACTTATTCCAGTACTCATCAATGTCTAATGATTTCATTACATGTTGCTCTGGGGCAAAACCGGGCTGCCCTGTAAGTAATACTATGCGCATATCTGAATTGCCTAACACCTCCCTTATTGTATCTACTAAGCGCAACCCCGAGTCATCATCTTCCAATACAACATCAATGAAGGTCAATGCAATATCTGGGTGTGAGCTCAAAACAAGGGCTGCTTGCGATATCGAGTTCGCTACAAGAACCTCTATTGTATACTCTTCATCAACCTGCATTTCTTTTAAGCTATTAGTTAAAGCGTTCTGATAATTAATGTCGTCTTCAACTGTAAGGATTTTGATTACTTTCTTATTTAAATCGTTAACCTCTTGCTCTTCATCAAAAACGAATAACCCATTGCTATTAGACATTGTATACTACCTATGTTTTTAGTGATTTTCTAAAGTGAGTTCATTCGTATTTTTGTTAAAATGTACATAAAACAACTCATTATAAAAAGGCATACTTAGATAGTAGAAGGGAGTTTAGATATAGTCTAGTTGTAGTGCTCAGCTAGTTACGAGTAATGACCCTAAATAATAATGCAGGATAAATGTGATAGTGAGAGGAACATCACCCATCAGCGACTTTATTGTTTTAATTATCTATCATGAATTTTGTTTAAGTTACTTAGTACTTAATTCATCTTCAACAAAGCAAGTAGTTAGTTATTACATGAATAGGCAGGTTAACTCACTACTTAGTTCCGTTCTAAAACCACAAGTGATTAGTTAATTACAGGTATAAAGTAGTTATTAACGTTTTTTGTTAGACTAGATATTTTGAATAAAAGCATCTCTGACTACTTCTAAAAGAGCGATGAGATGTAGTGGTTAATAATATTTTGCCACAGTTTTAGGGTCTTTGTATTTACTTTGAGTTAGTTCAGCTAGCTTAAGATAAGCTTACCCATTTATTTTCCAAATCATCTATTTTCCGGCTCTGCCTCGTTTTCACTATCACTACTAAATTTGAAAGGCTGAAAAGGGCTCAACCATATTTCGCCTAGCTTATTATCTCCAAGTACACTAAACGTTGATCACCTAAAATTATACCCAAAAGTTTATAGAAGCTTGGAAGTTCAGTCGTTCTGTTTCTAAATGGTTTTTTAAAAGCTGAGAATTCCAGTATTAAAGCTGGCTTAATAAAATAAATTATGGCCTTTCATTGTCATTCTTAATTAATTTGATATTTTAACGAGGAAAGCAAATGGCTAAGGAATAGCGTGATAGCACACTCAAATTATGATCTAATTAAACGTTTTCATTTTATAGAACTTATTTTTTTGGGAAAATCGGTTAACGACTAAATATATAAAACAAAATTTTAACATAAGCCGTTCAAGTGTATCAAAATACATACCAGTCACTAAGGTTATGACTATCCGCTCATGGCACTAAGCCGTATTTCATCAGGAAGAAAAGCCGGTCTTTGGATAATTCTATGGTATGCACAACATTTATTTGGCAGTTACTACTTTAAAGGATTAGTTGGTTTGCTTTCATATGAGGCCTAAATACGGAGTAAAGAAATGACTGAAATAATTAAAGCAAATTTTAAAATTGAAAATAACAATAATATTTCTGGAGTACTTGCTACTGGATCAGACTCAAAAAAATTCAGTTGCTGGTCTTCAGAGTTTTTTCATATTGAAGATCACTCTAACATCTATGGTAAGACTAACGAAAATAAATATATCTCCTTATTAAACTGCTTAGGCGGGAGCGGTGCGTCCAGTTATATGTCTCAAAATGAGCGTTCATACTCATGCGAAGTTTATTCGCATACTTTGGTTGTTGGAAAAGATAAAGTAAATTCTGAAACAGATAAATTTGATTCTATTTCGTTAGTAGTTGGTAATCCATTAAAGCTCTTTAAACATTTAAATTCATTTGGTTATATAAACTTTCCGGATGAAAATTTAGTTGAATCACTGAATACACAAAAATATACACCAAAGTTTGATACCGAAAAGCATCCCGTTATTGCTTATTTTAATGGTGACTTTTCAATTTTTGAGCAAGAAACAGAATTAGGTACAATAAAAGCTCATAACTTAGTTACTAGCGGTTCTCTTGGGGGAGCAACAGGTGTGAAGATCGAAAATAAAGTAGTCATAACTATTGATTTTCGTGAAGGTGTTACTATTGATGAAGCATTCAAACGAGCCAATTTAGTTGCTTTATTTCTTAGGTTTATTGGTGTGAAAGGTCTTTTTTTTAAAGACATAACGCTAAAGAAGATTGAACACGAACACCATGAATTTACTATTTATCACGATAGTTATGAATGGGGGAAAGAGATAAAGGATAGCTATTACTCTGAACCACTTATTGATGTAACTAACGACAGATTTCCAGAAATTTTGAAAGGTTGGTTTGAAAAAAGTGATAGAGAAAGTGTAAGGTACAACTTTTACAATACGTACTTCAGAGACTCCTATTCCTCAGACAGACTTATAACAGCAGCAAATATGTTTGATATTTTTCCGGTATCAGAGCAGGATACAAAATTATCGATAGCTACTGATGCAGAAGAATTATTAACAAACTTAAAAATGCACATCAAGTCTGAGTTTTCAACGTTTCCTGATATAAAACAATCTCTATTACAGTCTATTGGTTTTTTAACTCGAAAGTCCTTAAAAGACAGGGTACAAGAAAGACTTAATATAATTAAGCCACATTTAGTGGGACATAAAATAAATACCAAAGACTTAGAGTTCATTGTAAATATCGCCATAAAAAGTCGAAATTATTATGTGCATGGTAGTAAATATAAAAAATTATCGCCAGAAAAGCTCTTAAAATTCCAAGGTCTATTTATTGACACTTTTGAATATATTTATGCCTTGAGTGAAATAGTAGAGTGCGGTTGGGAATTTACCGATGCACCTTTATGGACTTCTCAAAATCAGATCATTGGCTTTGAACAGCGTTTTGATTTTTATAACAAAAAATTAAGAGAAGCTATCGAATAATAATTTAAAGAATTAAACTGATTTTTCACACTCTTAATTTATAACTAGATAGCCTACATATGTTTAAGGTACTAATGTCTGCTTCTTACATTCTGTTGAACTTCAGCAAAGAGCGAGAAGCAGACGGTCAGATAAACTCGTTTTTGGTTATCGGCTGTATTAGGTGAATTTCGCATAAAATTTCTATGGGCAAACGCCCCAACCCAAGCAAGGGCAAAACTAATTTACGAAATTCAATTTTCGTCATATGGATTGAAGATAAAGCATGATGGTTCAGCATATATAGGATAATATATTTACATCAAAGGCTTTTAAAGGGATCTCTTATGGCAAAGCAGTTTATGTTAATGGAACCGAAAAATGAGAATTTTAATGAGTTACTTGGGGGCTCAAGTAAATATTTAGTTCCTAGATTTCAGCGTGATTACGCTTGGGATATTCAACAATGGGAAGACCTTTGGAATGACATAAATTCCTTAGATGAAGAAGGCTTCCATTACATGGGCTACATAGTTTTACAACAAACTGAGCAGTATCAGTTTGAAGTGATTGATGGCCAACAGAGGTTAGTCACACTTTCGCTAATTGTTCTTGCAGCAATGAAGGCTCTTTCGGATATGATTGAAAGAGGTGAAGATGAAGCCGATAACAAGATAAGACTTGATGAACTCACTAAGAAGTTTGTTGGTAATAAAAATCTAGTCTCCTTAAAAGTTGTCAGTAAGCTAGAACTGAACCGAAATAACAACAGATACTTTCAGCAGATATGCTCGAAACTTGAAGCGCCAAATCATAGAGGGATCACATCTACTAATAAACTAATTAGAAAATGTTTTGACTTTTTTAGTACAAAGGAGTTTGGCTCTATTGGGGCTGAGATTGCGCAGTTCATAATGAAGTTCTCCTCAGCAATGATTTTTACAAAGATTATTGTGCAAGATGATTTAAATGCGTACAAAGTTTTTGAAACTCTTAATGCACGAGGTGTTCAGCTCTCAACCCCAGATCTATTAAAAAACTATTTGTTTTCAATAGTTACTAAAAATAACGATATTGAAGATGATGAGTTAGACGACTTAGATGAGAATTGGTCTGAGCTAATTGCTCAGCTAGGTGAAAGTAATGTATCTGACTTTGTTCGATATCATTACAACTCACATAGGAAAATGGTCACTAAAAAAAACCTCTTTTCGTCTATGCGCAGAGTAGTTACTACTCCTCCAGAGGCTTATGCTTATCTTAAAGAGCTAATCGAGTATGCCCCAATTTATGCGTCACTGATAAACCCTAGTGATTCGTGGTGGGCAGAGCAACCACAAGAATATAGAGATTCTCTAAAGTTCTTAGTTGGTATTAGGTTGTTCAATATTAAACAACCACTAGCTGTTCTACTTCCAGCATTTAAGTACTTCACACCAGAAGAATTTGTAAAAACAGTCAAATATTTATATGTTCTGTCTATTCGATATAACGTCATTTGCCATTTATCGCCAAGTGAACAAGAGTCACTCTACAACCAAATAGCAATGAAAGTGTCAAAAAAAGAATATAAAAGAGCAAGTCATATAAAGAATAGTGAAGAATTTAAGAGACTGTACCCAAATGATGATACGTTCTTTAATGCTTTTGAATTTCATCGAATGCCAAGCAGGCAAACAGCAAAAAAAATAAGGTTTCTACTTGCTGAGATCGAAAATTATCTTGGGTTCCATTGTGACTTCAACAAAACAAATCTGGAGCATATTTGTCCTTATAATCCTGATCAGCAATGGATTGATAGCTTTGGTGAAGGCATTAATGACGTTAAAGATCGTTTAGGTAATATGCTTCTACTCGATAAAGATGAGTTAAAACGGGCTACTTTTGAACAAAAGAAAGATTCGTACGTAAAAGCCCCATACCATTTGGCTCAAAAAGTCACTGAGCACGATGAGTGGAACCTAGACTCCGTTAATGAGCAACAAAAATGGATAGCCGAGCAAGCTGTTAAGACATGGCGTATTGACTAAGCTCATGGCACATACCATAGATAAATAAAGGATTTATTTTTTGGATCATACCTGCCCCAAACATGTTTTGGGGCAGACGTGAGTTAAATCGGGAAGGCAGCTCATGGCACTGAGCCGAACTCCGGCAAAGTGCGATAACCGGACACTGAAAAAAGTTAAATTTAATTCTGTTTAAATGGGTAAACAGATAACTTTCTTCGTTAACATCATTCATTGTTGTTTTGGTGCAAAATGATGTTCAATAGGGATTTGTAACGAATGTGGAAATCTGAGTGAAACTTGATAGTTATAAAGTGAATAGAAAGCATCGAGATCAAAAGCCTAAAGCTGCTTGTACTCAGTGGAAAGTTAGTGAGTGGCAAGAGATCAAATTATTTTCTACAGCTAAAGAAAAAGAATGGGTCTGCCCGAGGAATCATTTATGGGCAATTGAAAAAATTGGTAATATATATACTGAATTAGGTAATACTGATAAGGATATCGCTTATATGGCCAAGTATGTAACAAATAAAAATAATGAATGGCATGGCTATCCAGTCACGCCTTCTCGAGATGCAGATAGGCCACCGACAACTGTTTTGGATGCTTGGCGAGAAGAAAAGATAATAACAAAACCCAAACAAAGTAAAATAATTAAAGGTAAGTGGTAGTGAGTATTAATAAATTTACTATCAATATAGAAGGCGACTACGTTGATTCATATATATATTCAGGCTTATTGATTCTTGTTGACATTGATTACAAGTTGACTATCTATAAATGGGAGCAACTTTTTAATCAAGGATTAAGTGGTCTTAATTCTTTTAAGTTATTGGCACTAAAGAGTCTTATCCTAGATAGTAGAGTAAAAATACCAAAAATAGAGTTAACTAATATAACTATTTCGAAACGAATTTTGAATAGTGCGAAACTCTTTACCTTTGATATTGGTGTTTGGCCTTCAGATATAAACATCTTTTCAAATCAATTATATATATCCTCCGAGAAAGGGGTTTCAAAACTAAGTTTAAACTATAAAGATGGTAGCTTAAGCTCAGAAATTAAATTATTTGATGAAATGTGCTTTTCTGTGTCTCCAAACTCTCATGGGAGATTGGCGTTTGCCGCAGGAAAAAGTGGTGTATTAACTTTGTTACCGTTATCAAAATTTCATAGCCAAAACCACATAAAGCAGTTGGTTTCAGATGTTTGTGTTGATCTTGATTGGCAATCTACCAAACTTTTTGCATCAACAGTACATGGTGTAGTGGAAGCTACATTTGTAAAAATGCCAAAACAAAGTGATTTTGAAGAAACAAGTGAGTTCTGGAATGAAGTGAAGTTAAATAAGGAAACTAAGCCTAGGATAGAAAGAAATACTGAAGAGAAAATGTCATGGATTGCCGGAGACAAAAAATATTCATTTCTTAATAATGGAAATATTAAAATAGGTTATTTTGAATGTGAAGCTTCAACAATTGAGACTAATTTCAATGATAATATATTAAAAGCTAGAACAGCTGCTTTTGGAACTGTGTTGGAAACGGATGATGAGCTATTTTCTTTTATTGGAAATGATATAATTCCTTTAGGAAAAGAGCCTGTTAGTTGGAGAGTATTTCCAAGAGCCAAAAACTATGCAAATCAACTACACATTGTTCAAGATGAACATATTGAAATTACAATAATTGAATCACTAGCTGAAAATAAATTTGGATTTGATACAAGTAAAATTGATTTGCAAGGTTAAACTTTAATTCGTTATAACAAACTCTAAAACCAAGAGAAGCAAAACAGCAAGGTTGCGCGCCCCTCACTAATTTTAGCCTGCAGTACTTATTTTGAGGAGGTTGGCAATCCTTTAGGAATGTCGATACCGGTGTTTTCCAATGGCGATGTAATCCGATATTCTTATAACTAATTTTTAGTATCGTACCAAGCGTTTGGTTTGATAACGCTATAGCCCATGATGCTCGTCCATGTGAAATCGGAATAACTATGGCAAAAAGAGCTTAGGAGGCTTCGTTGAAAGGTTGTGCTTTGTTTCAGTTCTTCTACCCAGGTAATATCCGAATGTTGCCAGGTGAAGCACCTTTTGATTACAAAGGTGAGCGATTCTTTGTCGGAATCGGTATGCCCATGAGTTCCGTCAACACTCTATCTGTAGGCGACAAAATAATACGCGTTGATCATCATAAGGCACTGGGCTACAAGTACGATTTTGCCGCATCGCGGCAAACCGGCGACAACCAAATTTGCAATGTCACCGAACGAACTGATGGTTCATTCGATGTCAATTTATTGATGGATACTGACGGCAAAGGTCATACTCAGTTTAGCCATTCCACTATCACTACGCTTGTTCGTATCGCTATTGAAGCTGATGGTCTTTCCGATGCTTTAGAACGCAAAGCGTTGGACGCCCTGAACCACTTTATCAGGGTGTATCGATACGCCACTTTAGACACTTCAATCAAGGAAGTGTCTTTCATGACAGGCTTTAAGCCATACATTGTCACAGGGTTCAAGTCGTACAACAAACTGCACTTAGCGAAAAAGACAGATCAACGTATCCGCGAGCTGTTTGATGACTGGAAGCCTAATGCGCAACGCTTTTCTTCTTTGCAGCCGCCGAACTTAGGCGATCATGAATTGGTTGATTTCGACCGCGCAAAAAGTACAGGTCACATTGCCCATTATTTAACAACAGGTGACTTCCCTAGCTGGCGTGTAACCCTTATGCGAGCTTACGAAATGGCGAATGAACAAGAGAATTATAGTGCGGCTGTATTGGAGTCTTTTATCGCGCTGGAATTAGCTTTGTATAACCTACTTAATGTTTGTAGAGAAAAGGGACAAAGTATTAAACGATATGGTCGCGTACATGATGTGATATCCGAAGCGTTGCCGAACCTGTTTGATAAAGACGTTGAGGGCTTAGTGAATAGACTTCTTAAGTTCAAGGCTATTAGGAATAAAGTTGTTCACGTAGGTTACAAACCCACTGGTGCTGAGTGCTCAGCGTGTCTCTCGATAGCAGATGAAGCATTCAAGTTCTGTGATAGTAAGACTTAAACTTAACTGAAATGTTCTAACTTTCATAGAGTCTTGATGTCTCTACTGGGCTGGCCGGCAGTTAAATACTGTTCGCTTCTTGGCGCCATGACCGTCCGCTCATGGCACATACCCGTCAATTGCAACAGAGCTAATTGCAGGTATTGGTTGAACAAATTTTAATTCCTATCAAATCAAGTTTGTCAAAAATAATTGTTTACTATAACGAATTTAGAGTTATTTAAGACTTAGAATCAAGAGCGTATAAATTACTTGGCTGCCAAGTTAAATTGAGCCCTTGAGTTTAAATATGAAAAGTATAAATTTTAATGACGGTGAAAAGCTTAATAACAAACAGTCGTAATATTCTGAATTTACCATTGCTCATAGGGTCTTAGCTCTATAAAATAAATTACTTGTAAATACAGTTAATTATTTCAAGCACTATTCTGGAGCGAATTTTGAACCTAAGTACTTGGGATATCCCTAGTAACAGTAATAATGATTTAATCAATGAGTTATCTAAAGCAAAAGTTTTAATAGTTGAAGACCAACTTTTAAATATAGTTTTAATTCAGAATATTCTATCGAAACATTTCAATATTGAAATAGCGAAGAGTGGAGAGGAGGCAATAAAGCGATGCCAAACTTATATCCCTGACTTAATACTACTTGATATACAAATGAGCGGTATTGATGGTATAGAAACTTGTAAACTCCTAAAGGAACTACCTTTACTAAAGGATATTCCAGTAATTTTTATAACGTCTTATCTTGAACATGAGGAATTTTGTTGGGAAGTTGGCGGAGTTGATTTTATACGAAAGCCGTTCACAAAAAACACTGTATTCAATCGAGTTAGAGCCCACTTAACTATTAAGTTTCAAAGAGATACATTGTTGGAACTAGTTTTTTTAGATAGCTTAACCCAAGTTTATAATCGACGTTATTTTGATACTCACTTTGTAAAAATCGATTTGAATGCTAAAAGAGGTGGTGAAGACTATACTCTTATTTTAATAGACATTGACCATTTCAAACAATTTAACGATATATACGGTCACCTAGATGGTGATAAAGCATTAAAAGCTGTGGCCACAACAGTTAAGGAAACATTAAAAAGGCCTAATGATTTCGTAGCCCGTTACGGAGGGGAGGAGTTTATTATAGTTCTACCATCTACTAATTTAAAGGGAGGCGTTTTAGTAGCTGATAATATAGTAAAAAATGTGGCTGCGCTTAAGATTCCTCATAGTGCTTCCTCTTTTAAATCACTTACTATCAGCGCAGGTGTTTCAACATTAGGTAGTTCGAATGAGCAAACGAGTATACTCCAAGTAGCGGATGATAGATTATATATGTCAAAGCAATCAGGGCGAAATAGAGTGAGCTATTAAATTGGTCAAGCAAATATCTATTATTAGAAAAAGTTTCAGTCTCATTTTAAAATATGCCCAATATCCTAGATAGGCACACAGTTGTTAGTCGGCAATAAGTAGGTGTTGAGGCAATCCACCAAAAAAATAATAGAAGCCAAATGTAGAATTTCCTCTTATTGTAAACACAGGGAATAATTATGAAAAAGCACATTTTACAGACAGCCAAATCCTTGCCATTTTAAAACAAGCAGAAAGCGGCGTGCCTATTCCTGAGCTGTATCCGCGAACAATTCAACCTTTTATAAATGGCGCACTAAATATGGTGGTATGGACGCCTCAAATGAAATAACCTAAATTAATGTCAACCCTGCATTAAACATACTCGGTTTGTGGCAGGTAGAGGGGAGATAATGGCTATATATATGGAGTTATCGCCATGTGATATAGGCTTAAGCTGTTGTGCTGTAAATGAAAATAATACTATCCGCAAAAACGGTGTGGTAATTGACGAAACGAAAATGTTTTTACGTGTGCGATTTGAGGAGGGAGGGTTTGACATTCGTTTTTCTAAAAAAGATTACCTTCCTTATAGGGCAGATAAATTGTATTTACCTGACTATAAGTTAGAGCTTGATCTGTAGTGGTTAATAAAATTTGACCATAATTTTAGAATTTTTGTATCTTCTTATTTATCTCTATTTTTCCACTATAGTAAGCTTCATAGATAGGTTGTTCCATGTAATACCTGATAACTATACGGCTACAGTGACTTTTTCTATATTACTGGTTATTTTATTGGTGTACGCTTTTTATCATATGCTGAAATGTGAAGTTGCCAATAACCCAATCTTGAATGTGCTGGTGGGCGTATGCATTCTCAACTATATTGAATTACTGGTTGTGAACACATTGTCTTGAAGAAATGTCCGCATTGCAACTATCTATTCTCATTACTGCGTACTTTCTTGTTATAACCTTTGTACTTTTAATTATTTACCTCCTATGTCGAGGCAAGTAAGCGAGTAGTTATGGCTCAAACCATTGTTAACTTTGCTGATTAAGCGGATGAGAAAAGAGCCAAACTCCCCCGCTTTCAAAAATTTGCATAGAGTGGCGCATTGCCTTAATGAAATGATTGCAAGCCCAATTTAACATAACAATAACTAGTATAAATAGAACTTTACACTAGTTATTTTTGAATCAGTCCCGTAAACTAAAAACGATACTCGTTTTTGGTGGCTGTGTTTGAGCTGTAAATTATACACATCAGCAAATATTCGCTTTACTCGATGTGCATATGTGAAATGTACCCGCAAAAAGATTAAAGAGGTTATAGAATGAAACCGCGTTTTGACCATTTATTAAGAGGTCCGATTTCTACGGAGTTAGTCCCGCTGAATATACCAACGCCGGCCATTATAAAAGATAATAACTGCCCTATTTATGCCTATGTAAATTCCCTACGCTCAAGAGCATCGCAAGAAACTGTTCGTCGCGTACTGCAAAGCATTGCCAAAAAGTTAAACCAGCGAAACTTATACAGTATTGTTTGGAAACGATTTGATAGAAACACTCTCAACAGTTTGGTTAATTTACTACACGAAGAAGGTCTATCGAATGAGACAATTAGCTTGTATTTATCGGTGACAAAAAGTGTTTTAAAAGAAGCATATTTGCTTGGCCAAATAGATACGCTACATTGGGAGCGTGCAAAAGCGGTGGCCAAACCTGCCTCTGGGAAAAAGCGCGAACACGCGACATTATCTGAACTTGAGTTTGATACGTTGCTACAAGAAATAAGCCAAAACGCAGCCTCGCCAGCAAAAGAAATTCGAGATAAAGCAATATTTCATCTATTAATTGGGTGTGGATTAAGGCGGTTTGAGTTAATTAATTTGAAAGTGGATAATATAAATTTCATGACAAATACACTCACGTTTGACGGAAAAGGGCGCAAAGAGCGTGATGTTACAATTCATCCTTACACAATGACAGCACTAAAACAGTGGTTGGATATGCGAAGTTATAAGCCAGGCTACGTATTTACGCGTGTGTATAAAGGGGGACGTGTTCATGATAGTGTGCGACCTGAAATAAGTGGTGAAGTAAAAAAAATGAACCCAAACTCGGTTTATTTATTGTGTGAAAAGTATGGGTTATTACAACGCGGTATTGCGCCCCACTCACTTAGGCGATCTTATGCCACACTGTTAAGCACCAACGGTGCCAATATTCAATATATTGCAAAATTGATGGGTCATTCGAGTATTAAAACGACAGAGGTCTACATTAAATCAGACAAAGAAGAAATAGAAAAAGCCGTGCTAACGCAATTATTTACAACTTTTAAAAGCTAAAGTTTTCGCCAAAATACTGAGAAAAATAACTATCTAGCGCCCCTATAAATATCTTGCTAGGTGTTTTTGATAAGATCAACGACATATTTTCCCCATCGTTAGTGCCAAAGTGTGAAAGCCTGGCACTCGAAAATCAGCTTTTATCTTTTTCATACTCAAGTATATCGAAGGTAATTTTACAATGTATTACTCAATATAAGATTATTAACTCGGAAAGTTTACATTTAACCTAGTAGCGTGAATCAATGCATTTAAAAAAGCACCTTGACACGCAGAATACAAAAGTGAGAATTTAAATGTCTATAGATACACAAAAAATATCCACCTCATTAACCAGAGTGAAAAAAATACTCGCACTCAGCCATTGTACGGATGTAGCAGATGGACTTGTCGAGTACCTATCTAAAGAGCATGGGTGTGGTTGGTTTGACGGTGGATGTTTCACATTGGCGGTAGCTGTTAGCTCAGTAGTAAAAGGCTCAGAGATACATGTATTACGTAGTACGGAGCATTGCGATCATGCTGTTGTAAAGCTCTCCTTAGTAGGCGATACAGCCATTTACTTTGATGGTGATGGAGTGCAAACGAAAGAGAAGTTGCTTGAAAAAATGCATAAGCAAAAACTAACTACATGTAATGTGGTTGAGCTATTAACTGACATAGATCCGTCGTTGATATTCCAAGATGTGGTCGATGAATTTATCCTTCAGTTTAAAGCTGTCAACTACACAGAAGGGCTTTAAGCTAACCAGTTGGCTCTCTGTGTTACCTATCCAATACAGAGTAGCTCAAGAGCTTTATTAAAATGGTTTACTCGCAAAATATTGATAAAAATTGAATAGGTGTACACAAATATGACTACAACATACCTATTATTTGAAACAACTTAACATGATATAGTTATTTGTTTAATATATCTTTACCCTTATTGATAAGCCAAATAACACGTACCCCTAAGAAAAATTATAAAACATGCTATCAGGGTAAACAAAGCTAAATATTATACAAAAATGTGTCAGAGTGCATATTAAATAATATATAGTATATGCATGTTGTAGTCATTATTGGGCGATAAAAGGCATTATGGAACAGCTAATCAAAACAACGCGGGGCGATTTTAAGTTTCAATACAATGAAGTATTTAATGCTGTCGATGCTCTAACCTGCGCACTTAAAGAAAATACCGACTCTATTGGTGCAGATATATTCGTCCTGCCTACCATCACTGAAGACATAGCCAAAACTCGAAGCTTGGTACAGTCTCGCATTCGTTTGAAATTCAATGATGAACATCAACAAGCTCTTTTAGATGCGCCGTATGATGTGATTCACCAAACCGGCAATGAGGCTATTCGTAAGGCGATTACGCATATCGGTAAGTTTCGCGCACAACACAATGAATCAACCCGCTATTCAATCAAATTACCGGGCCTCATCAATGTCCAATGCGACTTTGCGTATATGCAAAGGTTGGCCACTTTATTTGATAACCTCAATGCAGAGAAGGTAAAGCTTAAAGATGTTATTCACCGCTTGGCTAAATCAGTTGATCAACGCTTTGAGATTGTTCACGACGCTGAGCCAGGGCTCATATTTCCAATGGCAACACGAACACACCCTGTCTTTATTCAAAAGGATATTTTGAGTGCGCGTTTTTCATGGGAACATAAGTCGCAAATTAAAACGCTAACTAAGCAGCAGGTGATTGAGAAAATAGACCGCTCTTTGGTGGCGTATGCACCTAACCATGGCAATAGTGCAGATTCGCAAGCAGGCTTAGCGCTTCACATTCAAGAAGAGCGTAAGCTTATCAGTCATTTCACAAGTAACACGCTATTTAACATAATTAGGAAAGCACCCGCGACACCGATTTTAAAGTTACGTTTTAATGAGCCTAAAAATCCGAATAATACCGGTACTGAAATGACGCTCAGAAAAGACTTACACGCGCATTCGCCTATTTTCTTAATTAACTGTGTTGATACGTTTAAGTTTAAACCGCTGGGGGATTATGCTGGTAGAAAAGAGGTGGTTAGTAAAGCAGAGCCATTAATACCGCGTCTACATATTTACTTGAAAGAAAAAAATAAGCAGTAAAGCAAATGAGCGTTACTGCCATAAACAATTGTGTTTATTCAAATCCGTAAAATTCTTTCCATGTTGTGAACTGACTATAATAATAATCAGGCGCACTCGGTAAATTTGCTGGTCTATGCCCTTGTCGTGAAAGCCAGCGCCAGTCATATGCGTTCTTCAGGCCATGCTCTATGCGGATCTCTGTTGCTAGAACTTTCGCATCTTCCCATTCTAAAAATCGAGCCCCTTTTGGGGCTAAGAATACATCCCAGCCTTCAAAATTCTCGTAGTAAGCTTGCGGGGAGCTAGGGAACGAACCTGGTATCTTATTTTCTTTCAAAGCTTTTTTCCACTTGCGAATAGAGGTTACGTTGTGTTTTCGCACCAATTGTTTCAGATCTTCATACGACATTACATCACGTTCATCTGTTTTTATTTTTTCGGATTGTTCTACAGCTTGTATTTCATCACTTAGCCTTTGACCTAGTTTCAGAAGCTCTTTAAAGTTGCTTATCTCTTTAAAATACATCATAGGATTAGAGGGAATATCGGCTGGGCGACCTTGTAATCCATTAAACTGGCCGTTACACAACTTTTGAAAATCAGTTGCGGAACGAATACCCATCTGAAAAAGCTTTACTGCAGCTTCCTCCAACCCTAGTTTAGATATTGAGTTTGTCGATGGCATCATTTTTAAACCTTAAATTGTTTTTATTTACGTTTGGTAGTGCATTATCGCGAATTAACATGTATTAAACGGTAATAATAAGCGATTTATCTAATAAAATCTAACAAGCCCCGTAATTTTTTTTAGCCTACCAATATTATGCTACTGATAAATCTGAATATTTAGCAAATTAATCATTTTCATTGAACACATAAAAGCTACTATAAAGAAAATATAACTCTAAGCCGAAACTTACAGGGCCTATTTTACCCCTGTGTAAAATTTCACGACTCAAATACCATGTTTTATACTATTCAAAATTTATGGAGTAATTAGGGGTTTTGCGCCCATCCCCTCGATATGAGCCTTAGTTGATGTAAATTATTGAAAAACCTTGCGACCTTTAACTTTAAAAAATATAGTTAATTGATCCAAAAAACCTAAAACGTTTTGAAAAATTCGTAATGAGAGCACTTTTTATAGGTATTTATTTCCAATATCATTATGTAAACCTTTTGATAATTGTTCCCCCTCAAATAACTGTTCAAAAAACAGGCTTGAGGTTAATCTCGAAGGGATGGGCAACTAACCCCTTAATGGGGTTTTGTACCCAAAAGCCCAAGTAGATAGCTAATTGAAATAAAAAAAACTAAAGTTGTACTCGATATGTGCTGTAAAATGCTTGTGTGAAATCGACTGTTTAGATTTGATACTACTCAAACTTTCTAATTCTGTCATGCCGGTAGCTTTTAGTTGAATAGCTAGGCGTCATTGTATTTGATACTGAGCTTTCTATTGATGCACGTAATCCATCAAGTAGCTGTACTTCATTAGAGTGTTTAAGGTAGTCAATAATACCCTCGCTCAGAGATTCTATTATCTCTTTGGCTTTTCTAATTTTAAAATGGGTGCCCTCTGCTAATTTTAGTAAATACGACATGTCTGGAAACTCTTTGCTGTTAGCCAATTTGAGTGCCATTTTATTGTCGATGGTTTCGTAGATTTGTGTGTGTGTTATATCAAACGGTGGTGAGAGATATATGTTTTTCATATCAGGTGTATATTGCAAGGCAAAGTTTTTTAAATGCGCATCGCCGTTACCAATTAAGCAGGTAAACACAATGTACTTGTACATCCTTTCTACTTCGGCTTGGCTGTTTGTATATAGATGGGTAGCTTTGAGTAAGGTTTCGTAGCTGCCAGTGTATTTAGCGTCGGGGTCGTTAGTTTTTTTTAGTAAGGTTGTGAAATCTTCATAACCGAGCTTAGTTCCGTCACTTGTTTTATCAAAGCGTTCAACAACGAACGTTTCTAAATTTTCAGACAAGTATGTCTTTGGTGGCTCGAGTCCGCAATGGCGAGCGGCTTCCATACACACAAACTCGTTTACCGTAAGTAATGGGAACTCGGTATCGAATGACTTCACTATTAAATCTTTCTGCGGAATTGTTCTGTCGGTTTTAATAGCTGAGGCATTAGGTATACTTACTTTAGGTTGTACGCCTGCCAACGAATTTTGTAGGTAGTACTTTTCTAATAACTGAGGGAAAAGTGGTGCATTGCTGTTATAAGTCAAAATATCGCTCAAAGATACAGGCTCAGCCTCTGGTAAGGTAAGCTCACTTTTATATGAAAGCATGCCAATGCCTTGTGCGCTCTGTAAAGCAAGTAAATACATGTCGTTTACTTTGGCGTATCTCGCTAGTTTTTCTGCAATAAATCGACGGTTAAAGCCCTCTGGCAAGTTTTGTGAAAATATAGGGTGAAGAGAACCCGATGAGTAACCATCCATGCCTTTCTTAGTCATAGTAAGCGAAACATATAGGTTCTCTTGCGTTGGCTGGTAGTGATGTACTGAGCCATGTGTTAGTAAGCCAACTTCAGCATGGTCAGTGCATACTGTTATATTTGTAATTTTATTTGGAAGCTGTGATGTACCACTCATTAGTCATCCTCCGAGAATATATCTTCAATAGTATCCCAGTCTGGTAAGGAGTGTTGCTTTGCCGTAACTTCAAACTGTAAATCAACAGCATCAAGCAGTCGCTCAAATATATCAAATGAACCAGTGAAACGGCCATTCTCAATCTCGGAAATCGTTGTTTTATTAATTCCCGCGATCTCTGATAGCTTTTGTTGGGTGTAGCCTAAAGCTTTTCTGCCAGTACTTATTTGCTTGCCAATACCTGCTCTACTCGACATATGTTTACTTATTGAAAGTTAGCTATATAGCTAACATCTTAGTATATAATTCATAAATTAGCTATATAGCTAATAAAAATATCAATATTAGGCAGGCATTGCATTAATTATATAAGACGGTTCAGCTATGCTTCTACTATCTTCGTATGGATATTAAAATGTAGGTATTGACTATCAGTCACCTTTGTAAGGTGCATCGATATAGTGTTTGATATCTTTTGTAAATTGCCTTTCGAGTAAAGGTGGGTTTTTACTTTTTTCTTTAAGCGATTCACTAAATAGATCATTTATTGTAACAATGATTTCTTGTCCCTGTCTTGTTCTCTCAGCAAGTAAACGTATACCATTCTTAATTTTGTGGTTTATTAATGCGGCTTCAATTAGAGCATTAGATAATGTCTTCTCTGGAAAGTTGTTACCTTTTAGAGTTATAAATACAACACTTAAAATTAAAAGTAATTTCATATGAGTTAATATTTAGCTTTATAGCAAATTATCCATTACATCTTTGTATAAATCATCTTCACCAACACGTACATATCTCTCAGTTGTAGAGATTTGACTATGGCCAAGCATAGAGAAATATTTTTGATATTAGCCCCATTTTTATACAAGTTGGTGGCGTAGCTGCGGCGCAAAGAGTGCAGTAGTGGTGCATTATATTGTTACACAATTTAAAGGTAGCATCGGTACTCATGGCTTTATTTTGTAAGTGACCCCCCTTTAGAATGCTTACAAAAAGAAGGGGATTTTCATTAGAGCACTTATAAATTTCAAGCCAACTTTTAATTGCATCTAAAACTACAGAGTGCAAAGACACTTTACGTTCTTTATTACCTTTACAGATAACGCGCAGTGACTTTTGACTAACATCACTAGCTTTCAAACTTGCAACCTCCTGCCTACGCAACCCACATCGTATTCGTATTGAAAACAACGCGTAGTCACGTGCTATAGCTTTATAATCTTAATGGCATCACGTTGTAACGCACTCATATACCCAAGTAAATAAGCATTCTCAACCACTTGTTTTACAATAGCAACGTACAAGGTAATTGTCTTTGGTCCGTAACTTCCTTTACTCTTAAAGCTATTTAATACAGTCCCGCTAAAGTTTTCCAGTTAATATCATAGATTGAATTTCTACCTAAATGTTTAGCAACCGCCTTCATAATTCGCACCGCTGTTTCTTGAGAGGCTTCAGACGAAAGCGATAAAATATAATTATATATCAGACATTTCGCATTTTGATAGATAACTGTTTTTTATGCCGGCCATAGGCAATGACCAAATATTGGCGTACTGCAAATAACTCTTTTGCAAAAAAGAGTCACGACTAAACCTTACTGTATATTTTGTTGTAGTAGAATTAAATTAAAATGGCTTAATGTTAATCTTTGAAATTAAACCCGTACATCATATTTTTGTAATTTAACAACACACTGCAAAATTCGCCTAATAAGCTTATGGTCACTTCAAATCCGAAATTATGAATTTGCACCCTACCCAAAAATAGCTCTTGTAAAGTTCTATATACAATAGCTATTTTCTTGTTAAATTGAGCTTTAAATAAAAAACTTAGACTAACTCACCTAAGTTTTTAAATTTCAATTTTAGTGAATTTCTATATGTTTAATGCCGAAAAAATTACATTGATGGCGATAAAAAAAAATTAAACCCAAGCTCGCAGTGGAATACTCTGCAATTGGTGGAACTGATAAATTGCGCGCCACACCCAACACTATTAATGAAAGTAGTAATATGAACACAGGTATTGTCACTTGGCTTGCATAACACGATAGTAAATAAATCGTCGCGTTCGGACCGCCCATATAATTACACTTTTTAAAAATATAAAAAGTACCAAAATGAATTATTACAAATAAAAAACTAACATGCCCTAATCCTTCCGGACAGTTTATTTATAAATTATGTCACACTTCTATATTGAGGCTAGAAAGCTAGAAAGCTAGAAAGGGTTAAAAACAATACTGTAAATTGTTTTTGTATTAAAAACTTGAATGCTGCGAGCGTAAAAATCACTCTTAATTCATATAATTTTTAGCCACACATTTCGCAAGGCCCGTGTGGCTACGTGACCGTTAAATCTCGCATTAAAGGCTGCCCATTGAGTTAACATTCTGTTTATATGATCTTTTATATTTTCCTGGCTATATTAATATGGCGCTAATCAGCGCCATGGTGGCTATTAAGCGGGGAATAAAAAAGCCCTTTCAGGGCTCGGTAATGCAATTTTTTTTGTTAACTAAATTATTTTTTTTCGCTTTTTGACATACTCAAGCGCTTCTTGTACCGGGCCTAAAGCCTTTAAGTTGGCCATACTTATTAGAGTAATTACAGCGATAAAGCCGACGATAAAAACGAGATAACCGGCCGCCTCGCTTCTAGTCATAAAGTACGTAATTAATGATCCGATCCCACCAACAATTATCCACAGCAATGAAAAACTTATCAGTTGCATGGTAAACATAGCTTTCATTGCCGTTATAGCAGGTTTAAGTTCTATATCAGAAATGTGGTCAAATTTACCTCCTTCAGTGGTGATGCCTACGATGGTTCTTTTTGGTATTGAGCGTTCTTTGACTTCCATGTAATCAATCGTAAACTCTTGACCAACACCATGTACTAGATGCCTGTTTATAACTTCGGGTACTTGCATGTTGCCATATTTAACACCGTCAATTTCTAAGTAATCATAGATATTAACAGTTGTCTTATCTGTTTCTTCTCTATGACTTGCAGTTATGTCGGTGAGCTTGCCTTTGAGTTGATGTATCATTTTTAACCCTTTACTTATTATAGATTTATAACAAAATAATTCTTTGAAATTATGGTTTATTAAATAGCATTGCAGATACAAGCTTGTTAATTATCCTTACGAGTAGCCCATCGCTGTTAGCTATAATTAAACTGAAACCCTAAGGCAAATGCGTACATTGCTTTTGTGGGTATGCTGATGCATGTAGAAAAAATCATGCTACTAAATGGATTTAATGAGTCAAGCAGAGTTAGTTTGTCGTTAGTCATTAAAAATAGTCCATTACTTTCAATCAGGTAATTAAGTTACAGCTGGAAATGCTGTTGATGAAACGATGAGTTAAAAAACTTTATTACTAAATGCTGAATATAACATACGCAGTTAGTATTGCTGTTGTTTTGTTGGTAATTATTTAGGGCGTGTATTTTTAGTTAACAAATACCGGAGTTTTTCAAGTTAGTTGTCGCATCAAATTAAATTTTATGCCGCCCGCATTGCTTCTTTTTTCTCTGGATTTAAATTTACTTCATTGATCATCGTCCAATCTCGAGACTTTCCTGACCAACGACTTGGATTCTGTAATTTCGCCATCCCATTTACCTGATGACGTTTCGCTAGTATCGCTTCATCTAATCCTAAATGACGCTGGTTTGGCGTGACAAATTTAATACCGCTGTGCAAGTGCTCATCGTTGTACCAATCAACAAATCCGCTAACCCACTTTCTTGCGCTACCCATGCTTTCAAAGGCTTTCTCAGGGTATTCCGGGCGATACTTTAACGTCTTAAATAGCGATTCAGAATAAGGATTATCATTACTCACAGACGGTCGGCTAAATGAAGGAACAATACCTAACTCCTGCAATGTCGCTAATAACGTTGCCCCTTTCATTGGACTGCCATTATCCGAGTGCAGCGTGACTTGCTCAGGCTTTACCTGCTCTCGCCTGCAAATATCTACCATTAAATCAGCCGCCAGTGTGCTTAGTTGTGTGTCATGAACCTGCCAACCAACTATTTTTCGACTATAAATATCCATCACTAAATATAAGTATAAAAACTGATCTTTAACAGCTGTTGGCAAATACGTGATATCCCATGTATAAATTTCGTTTACACGTGTTGCCCTGAGTGCTTTTGGCTTTTTTATCTTTTTATTTGGTTTAACTTTTTCTCTGTGTGTTAATAATTTATGCGATTTCATAACGCGATAAAACGAGCTTTCTGATGCTATCCACACATCTTTATCCAATAGTTTAGGGACTATCTTGCTGGGTGGTAAATGCCCATATTCTATTGAATTAACCGTCTTAATTATACGCTGTTGCTCTAATTCAGTTAGCCTGTTAGGTGGTCGCTTTATCGTGCTTGTTCGCTTATCTGTCATATCATCAGCTTCAATCCAGCGTTGAATTGTTCTTGCCATTAGACCAAGTAACTCACATGCTTTTTCTTGCCTTGCCCCTGATTTCTGCGCGTCGGTAATGAGCTTTATCAATTCATGACGCTCAGTTGAACTGGTTAATCGTCCTCGTTGAAACCCCAAAGCGCATCTGCTTTTTTTTTGAGTACAAGTAAGGCGGCTGCTTCTGCTAACGCTTTGTCTTTACGATTAAGCTCTTTTTGAAGCTGCTTAATTTCTTGTTTGAGCTGTTTACTGTCTGATTTTACGGGCTTCGTTGAAGGCCCTTTAGCAAAATCTTGCTTCCATTGTTTAATATGATGCGGGTAAAGCCCCTTAGCGCGGCAATATTCATTAAGAGCTGCTTCATCTAAACTCGCACATTCAATAATGGCGTTAAGCCTTTCTTCTAAGCTCCAGTCATGAGGGCGTTTTTCTGTTGTCATGTGACTACCATTATTTTTAGTTTCAAGTTCATGGTTTTTAGCAAGCGCGATCCATCGTTGCAAGGTTGAATAACCGATGCCTAAATCAAGCGCAATATCTTCTAGGCGAACATCATCACATTGAGATAATGCTTTTTCAACAGCGTGAACTTTAAATTCTTGTGTAAATCGACGTCTCATTTTATCTGCCTCTATTAAAAGTTAGAGGCGACAACTATCCTGACACCTGACTCTTATACACAAATAAATTAGGCTTCAATTGAACTTTATTTATATCAGTCGATCAGATCAGTTATAACGAAAAAACCGATCGAGTTTAATTATTATGCTGATAAAAGATACTGAAAAATGGGCTAATCATTTGTTTAAACATGCTGAATTAGGTGATGAACGACGAACTAAACGCCTGGTAAAAATAAGTCATCAAATGGCGAGCAACACAGGAAGTTCTATTGTGAAAGCATCTGGCTCACAGGCCTCTATTGAAGGCGCATATCGCTTTCTTCGCAATGATAAAGTTGACGCAGATAACATCGCTACCGCCGGTTTGAATTCGCTGTTACCTGCAATAACGCTGTCAAACACAATCCTTGCGCTAGAAGATACATCAACATTGTGTTACCGACACAATGTGACTAAAGAGCTCGGACATACTGGCGCATATAAACAAAGCTCTTCTAAAGGGATGTTGGCGCACACCGTCCTTATGGTCGATGCGGAAACAGAGCGTACTATTGGCTTGGGTGCACAACATCGTTGGTGCAGAAAAGATGAAAACTTTGGTACCGCTAACGACAGAAAACGCCGCAAGTACGAAACGAAAGAAAGTTATAAATGGCAACGCTCGTCGGAAGAAATGAGTACCCGATTTGCAGATGTCATGGACAATATCATAAGCGTTTGTGATCGAGAATCTGATATGTTTGAGTATATTGATTATAAAACAATAAATAATCAACGGTTTGTAGTGAGGGCCAAGCATGAGCGGGTCGTGAATGCAGACGGCGATAAACTAAGTCCCTACATTGAAAATCAATCTAGCGAAGCTTCATATTCGGTTAAGATACAGCAAAAAAGAGGCCGAAAAGCACGTATTGCGAAAGTAGCTGTACGTTATGCTTGCATTACTATTTATCCGCCTAAAAAAACACAAGAAACTTGGTGGTATGAATTTAACAGTAATAAGTTGCAACGAGATTGATCCACCAAGTGGAACAAGTCCTTTGTCGTGGAAATTGTATACAGGCGAACCGATAAATAGTGCTTCTGATGCACTAAAGATAGTTAGATTTTATGAACTAAGATGGCGAGTTGAAGAGTTCCATAAAGCGTGGAAGTCAGCGGGCACTCAAGTTGAGTCGTTTCGCATGCAAACGCGAAATAATCTAGAAAAGATCATTGTAATAACAGCATTTATTGCGGTGAGACTTCTCCAGTTACGCGAGCTTATTGTCGATAAAGATAATGCAAAATCAATTAGTTGCGACAATTTTTTCAATCTTCTTGAATGGAAACTGTTGTGGTCAAAGACTGAAACTAAAAAAGCACCTAACACAACACCTTCATTACATTGGGCTTATTATGCACTTGCCAAATTAGGCGGGTGGCACAACAGCAAGCAAACAGATGTTGTTGGTTGGGAAGCTTTATGGAAAGGTTGGTTTTCACTGAGCCAACTGCTAGAAGGCGCTCGATTCATGCAAGCGCAACAACAGGAGATGTGATCAAGAGACAGATCCTGACACAGGGGGATACACGCACATCGGGAGAATTAAATATGAGGTAAACAGAGGTCGCAGGCAATAGTCACCTTGAGTGACAACTAAATATTATTGGTTTACGTATTTCACTTCATTAGCGCATAAAACCCACCAGCTAATGTTAGCATTGTTAAAAGAATAGTTATTGATGTTGCGATTTGTATTGCGGTCATAAAACCTCCTAATATGTCTATCTTCAATTATAAAATGTCTGAAACCAACAAATTGATAATGCAGGATTTTAAAAGTAGTGCATGACGAGCTAGCTACTTTTATTAGCAGTAAATAAGACTATATACTAATCCCTCCAGCTCTCTCACCGCCCTGATTTTTTAATCAGCCCATGTAGCAGTGAACAAGTAAGCGGTTATAGCTTGGAACATCTGGAATTTATAAGCTGCCTGTGCGGCAGTAAATGGAAAGTGAGTTGCGCCTTGGCTGCAACTTAGGCATTGCTAAAGCCCCCGAGCATGGGAAAACATTAACGCTGCTTTACGTTCTGCAAATATTGCGATGCATAACTAAAAAAAAGAAGGGAATACATTTAATGTCTTCACCTTCAGCATGGCGCAAACTTACATGGGTCGTTTGGAGATAGAAGAGCACTTACGTGTAGCTGCTGAGCTTGAATGCTTTTACATGGTGTATCAACCGCAAGTAGATGCAAATAGCACCCTATACGGCGTGGAAGCTATCGTAAGATGAGAAGTTGGGCTTTGTCCCCCCTGATAAATTTATCGCCATTGCTGAATATTGTGGCCTAATGCCAAAAATTGGTAACTATATTATTGAAACGACATTGAAAGAAATGAGTGCATTTCAAAAAAGCTTAAATTTAACCTTTCAAATAGCAATCAATATTTCGGCTCAACAATTTTCCCACATTGATTTTATTACGACGCTTAAACAGTCTATTAACCGCCACAATAGTGACCCAAAGCGAATTGCAATGGAGAGCACCGAAAGTCTTTTTATCGATGATATTAATAAAGTACTCCCGATACTTAACCAGCTTCGTGATGAAGGCATTTGTATTTCACTTGATGATTTTGGTACGGGTTACTCGTCTTTAAATCTGCTTCGCACATTAGCCATAGACGAGTTGAAAATTGATAAGAGCTTTGTGGACGGTATTATGCATGATGTTCAATCGTTGAAAATGGTGCAAAACATTATTTCAATTGGTAAAAATCTAGACTTGACGTTACTTGCAGAGGATATCGAAACTGTTGAGCAGAAACAGTGCCTCATAGAATGTGGTTGCGATTTATTTCAGGGCTACCACTATTCAAAACCGCTATTATTAGTCGACTTGTATAAATATATTTCTAAGAGTGAATTAGTGTTTGATCAATTAAACTTAGAGTCTGAGCGATAACATGTATTCTAGTCACAATTTTTTAATAGATTTATGGGTGACAGCTAGACTCACCCCGTACTTAAATTTTCAAAACTTATAGGTTTTTCATAACGGTATTCAACGTCTAGGATTGATATATTAAAGTCGCAATGGGGTATCTTGCTTGTTGTTTTTATTATTGGTATATGGCACTTCGTGGTTATTTCATTGCAGTGGATAAACGATGATTTGGTTTCTATTACTCGTTCAGTATATGTAACAGTGGGGGTTATGAAGTAGTGCTCATTAGCCGATGCATTGAAGCTAATAAAGGACACTTTATTTGTTATTTTTTGCTTATACTTGGCTTTGCAATCAATACGTAATTTTACTCTGCCTTCTGGTATTTCTACATCCATACCTTCTTTAATTACATTGATTGGTAGGTAATTAGAATTTACAGAAAAAAGTAATACTTCTGCGCCCTCAATTTTAATGGGTGACACTAGTGCAGCTTTACCAGCTGGAATGCTTGCGTCTTTATAGATTTTTGCGTCGTTTTTAGAAACGGCGCAGCCCATCAAAAACAGCGGAAGTAAAAATGCTACTTTCCTCATTGAAATACCCTCTAATTATTTTTCTTGGCTGCATAAGAGCCTACAATCATTTTTAATGATATTTTACTATGAAAACAACAAACTAAACACTTAGTATTGAATTTTTGTATTAATCTCACGTTATAAATTCAAATATGTTATGCCTGCGAACAATCAGTACAACTTTGACGGTAAACACCTTTGCTTTTACTAACTTTAGTATTATTACTAATTTCTAATCAGAAATTATAGTTAGCCAATAAAAAAACAAGACTAATTCTGAGCACTGAAGAATTATAAGTAACAACTAAAATGTAAAAATCAATACTAACTATATGAATATTAATTTAACCACATTACGTTTGCGATCTATGAGAGCGTGGGCTACTAAATTAGCGGATAAAAAATTGCCAGCCTTAAGTGGCTGGCAATTTAATTGGTTAAAAGTATCTATTTTTTTGTAGCAATTATTTTAATTTAAAAGATGAATTTTCTTTAGTGAATAAATGCATTGTATTGTTATGGATTACGTAAGGGGCTGGAACAGTGTATTTAACCCCACTACCCCAACGACCGAATGTTTGTGGTACTACCGCAAAGCCTGAAGTAGCAATAGCCATATCAGTAAAACCTGCATACCCGCCATGGAAGGTTACTGTAATAACACTTTGTTGCTCACCCTCATAGTTTACCTTTCCAGTTACTTCTACGTTTACTGGCGTAGCGCATGAGCCTTCGTATTCACGTTTTACGTTAATGAATAGTCCTGAGTTATTAACACGATCATACTTTAATTTTGACTGCCCTGTCTTATCACACAGCGCTCCATCAAACATAAGCATAAAGTTGTTATCTCTGCCGTCAGCACTAAGTCTCATAATGCCAATGTAATTAGAGTTTTCGATGTTTTCAAAAGTTTTTGTTAATTCAGATTCTACAACTTTTACTGCGTCAGCATCGATGTTTTGCCTATCTAAATCGCCTAAAAATACAAACATAGGTTTCCAATTAAAGGCTCTGTCTGCCTCTGATTGAGCACCCAAGCTGCCAGCTAAGTCAATTAAGCCACCAGTTAGGAAAGACATAGCGTACTCTGCCCCAACCAATGCACCATTAGCTTTGAATTGCGCATTTTCAGGTATCTCAACATCAGATAAACCTGCGGTTTTACGTGTCATTTTTGCCACATTTAATGCAAAACTAGCATCATCATCAAACTGATAAACTTCATTTGATTCCATTGTTATAACAGGTGGCTGAGTAGACATACAAGCAGCCAATGAAAGCGTTGATAGTGCTAAGATTGATTTTTTTACGAAGTTCATTTTTTTGTTCCCAAAATTTAATTGTGTATTAAAACATATTTGTAAAAATAGGCTATCGATTGAAATTATAGGAATGTTGCATAAAATTAAAATCTGCTCATAAGGTTTTGAGCTGAAAAACTTTTAGTTTTGGTGCCGCGCCAGTTTTGAATTGGTTACTCTCCACTGGTGTATCATTTCCCCCAATCCTTTTAATACCAAATATTTAAAATTAAAATTTACACACCCTTTCTTAGGTATCTCTATTTTTTAACATTCAAGATTTAATACGCTCATAAAACATATAAGCGGAGTTAATAATGCTAATAAAGTCCATACATCAATCTTTGACTGACACATGAGATGGAGAGGAAATATTACTCTGGCTCGATAACTTCTACTTACATCGGGGCCATAATAAACTCCCACTACAGTTAGCATATTTGGCAAGCTATCTAAGGCAGCCTCTAAAAGTTAGTAAGGCTATCTAGATAACGAACGCAGTTGAATCACGGAGCAGTTTTACAAGAGAGAGAGAAAGTAATTAAAAAATGTAAGCTATTCCCGTCTAATAATTCAGCGGGAAAAGCGTTTTACCTCGTGAAAAACGGGTGGATGATGCCGATAAAAAATTGAAAATGGCCTTGAACCTATTTATGATTGAATTCGAAGGCCGTTAAAAGGGCTTTATTTAGTACAGGCAGTTACATGCTCTGAAAACCACTTTGAATATTATAGATTTATGTATTAGCTAATCACTGTCACACTCTGTCCACTCATAAAATAAGCTTGATTGGTTAGCTGTACGCCATGTTTCATATACAAAAGTTATTTCAGGAATTTCTTTAATTCTAAATGAGAAATGAAACCCTTCTGATGCCTCTTCGTTTCGAACACATGTTACCGCTGGTAATACAGTTTTGAACTCAACTGAATCACCTTTAGCAATGACTTGTCCTTGCATTAAGTTTTCAAAGCGAGGGGTTAAGCTTTCTAAGTTACCATTAATATGACTAACATGTAGATTTTCGATGGTGTAATCTGCGTCAGTTGCAGTTAATGACCATCTTACATAGCCCTCTTCTAGAAAAGGCTTACCGCTCGAATAAAAGTCATTAGCAAATGGAGGGATATTTTCATATGGTAATGGATGCCATAAACTTTCATCATTGCCATTTAAGCTGCTTAAACGAACCCCTTTAGCCTCTGCTATAGAGTCTACTTTTACTACAAAATCGTACTGCGGAGCATCATCAATTAAGTCGGTTGCAGAGTATCTGAATGTGTACGTTCCTGGTTTGGTAAATACCTGGCCACGGGTGTTAGGACAATCAGCTTCACTTGAATTACTGGTAAACTCGCCACCTTCAGGTGCACTGATCAGCTCTTCATGCGTGAATACTTCATCACCATCGGCATCAATTGTCACAGGGCGATGCAATAATGACATACATGTTAGAATTTGATAATAATCTTCACCTGGGCTTAAGCGCCCCCAGTTACGTGCCCACACTACTGAGCGTATCTCTGGTGTTGTATTAGTTAATTTAGCTAAACCATCATCTTGAGCATATGTTTTGGCAAATAAACCACGGTCATCTTCTACAATCAAACGTGCTGTATAAGAACCAGGCACATCGGTGATCACTTTTGCACGGCGATACTCTTGACTTTCTGGTTCGATCACCGCTTCAATTGTGGCATTACTACCATCTGGTTTATCTGTTAGTTCCCAATGAAAGATAATTGGATCATCATTAGGATCGCGACTTGATGCATCAAATACTAACACATCACCAACCAATACTGATTTTGATTGTGCATTAACGCCACTTGTTGAAGGTTGGCCGTTTACATTACCTATTTTTGCTTCCATAGTAGCATCAAGTGATACTTGATTTTCGCCGTCAGAAATCACCATTCGAACTAAATAAGTACCGGCTACATCTAACTTTTGGATTTTTTTACCCATCGGTTTCCAAGAGCCTATATCAACAAGTTCAGCAACGCTACCTTCCGGTTTTTCAACAAGTGTTGCGTCGATAATTTGCAGTGCTTCGCCTTCTGGATCATAACCGGTAAAGTTAAACTCGGCGCGAAGGCCTACTTCTTGCTCACCAACACTATAAGACGGGTAATAACCCGTTGCTGACAATTCACCAATGGGTGCCGCATTAGTTGTCGCATCAGGGTTTTTATTGACTGTCACGGTTATTTCTTTTTCTTCACTTTTTCGTGTGCCATCAAATACAAATAGCATGACTTTATAACTCGCTACAGCTTGTGGAGTAAAACGCACTTTGGCCGTTGCTGCGCCGTCAAGTTTTGGCAGTGGTACATCATCAGGCTCAGTTGGGTTATAGCCCCATTGCCAGCGATATTGCAGTTGCTCACCTTCGGGGTCAATACTCGATGAAGCATCAAGCACGGCTTCTTCACCTAAGACAATAGTAATGTCATCAGCTTTAGCAACTGGTGGTGCATTACCCTCTGTCACACTAACCGTAACATCAACGGGTTCACTGGCAATGCCATTATAAGTCACTATAAATTGCAGTTTGTAATCACCGGCTAAATCAACAAATAAAGTACTTTGACTTTGATCTGCATTGTTTAAATAGCCCGTACTATCTATTGGCTTTTCAATAAGTTCCCATTGGTATTCTAATGAGCCGGTTTCACCATTAGGTGTTACGCTTTGACTGCCATCAAGACCAATGCTATCAGTGCCCAAATTTACACTATAAATTGACTCAGTAATTGCAATTGGATACGGGCTGGTCGCAGTGAGAGTAAAACGAACAGCTTCGCTGTTGTTGGTGCCATCGTTTACGATTAAGCTCACTACATATTCACCGGGAAAATCAGCTGTAAATTCAGTTATTGCAGTGTCTGTACTGGTAATATCTGAGTTACTTGCAGCTGGTCGCTCAATGAGCTGCCACGTATAAGTTAAGCTGGTGCCTTCTGCACTGGAACTCGTATCAGCATTGAGTGTTACTTGTACTGCACCTGCTTCTAATGAAAATTTTTGTTCAGTTGGCGACTGCAACTCAATAACAGCGATTGGCTTTTGCTGCGGGACTTGTACCCCTGTGTCAGCTTTTTTATCACTACTTCCGCCACAGGCTGACATAGTGAGTGAAAGTCCGATGATGGCGATTACGCCAAATATTTTTTTCATGCTTTTATTCTCCTGTCTGATAGATGTTATCAGTTAAAATTGTAAAGTTAAGCTCAGTCTTGCTGTTCTTCCTGGTGCAGGTACTAAACCTAAACTCAAGGCATCGAGATAATAACGATCTGTGACATTGTCTACGGTGAAGTCGAGTGTCGTATCATCATTGAATTTATAACTGGCATAGATATCCAGCAGATTATAACGGTGCCAAAGGACGGGTTCATTGAATCCTGTTGGAGCGTTATAACGAGGGATTGAGTTACGTTGTCCCATGAAAGTGCCTCTGAGACCAGCTTCTAATCGCTGCTCAAATAAACGCACACCAAAGTGGGCACTTGCATGCCAATTTGGCGGGATCATGTTGTTTATATAACTCTCAGGTAGGCCCCAATCATTACAGTAGTACCGTACGTAACTCCCCACATTGCACACTTCAATGTGGGTGTAATGTGTACCGCTTAATTCGACTAGCCAGTATTTTGTATCGTAGCTAAAATTGAGTTCCCAGCCATTTAGGTCAAGGCTGTCGATATTTCGCATTCGGAAGAAGTCAAGGCCACCTTGCTTTTGCTCCCATGCATTTGGCTGGGTGCGGGTCAAGTAGTCATCAACGTGGTTTTGAAAATACGCGAGTTTGAAACCCACTTTATAATCATCAGTCAGTAATGAGTCGTTTAAATAATTTAGGCCAACTTCTTGATTAGTTGCATGTTCAGGTTCTAAAGGGATATCTAATACAGGGCTCACAGACCAGCCTGAGGTGCTTTCAAATAAGCTAGGCATACGCAGTGCTTCGCTATGGCGAAGATAAAATTGTAATCCTTTAAATGCTTGCCATTTTATAGCGATTAACGGCGCGGTACCTGAATGACTATTTTCATATTGCACTTCTAAACAACCACCTGCATCGTCAGATATACAGGCGGGATCATTTGTGTTTATAGCAAGAGGATTGTTGTCTTTAGAAGAAAAATGAGTAAAACGTAACCCTGCTTCTAGTGACCATCCTGATGAGAACTGCCAGTCTATTGCACTAAAAGCGCTGAACTCTTTACGCCACCCGCTGCGCGAACCCACATAAAAACCTTCAGTTTCAGGAGTGTTCGTATCCATGTTTTCATACTGGCCAGCAAAGCCATAGCTTAGTTCTAGCTCACCTGTAGAGTAAAACATCATGGTATTACTAATATCCGCTCCAAAGCGTTGGTAGTCATCACTTCGAGCTACATTATCAGCAATATCTACAGAACCAACACCCGGCGTGTTTAGCTGAGTAAGCGCATCGGTATGCCAAAAGTTCGCTTTAAAATCAGCCCAGTCATATTTAATTGGCTGCCAACGGTATCGTAATGTATAAGTTTGATTGGTTACTTCGCTATCAAGCCATTGTCTTGCTTGACCAAAAGAACGTATTTGTGAAGGCATCATTTCGCCATAAGCACTGTTATAACGTATATAGCTCATTTCTAGACTTTGATCATCGGACAGCAAGACGTTACTTTTTAATAGCCAAGATTCACTAGAGAAATTAGTATTGGGGATACGCTCATTAGCACGAAAGCGTGAGGCACCTTGTATTGATACTTCCGTTTCAGTGTACCAAGCAAGTTTGTCTGGTGTACCGTAAATTACTTCAGGTGAAAGACCGTTACTGCCTGCATAGTAGTTACCTTGCTCTCTTTTTGCATAGGCGCCAATAAGGTCGCCCCATTCAAAATGTTTGGCTGCAGCAAAACTACCTGCATAGCTATTAAGTTCAAATAAGCTTGGTCTGTCCATGCCTTCATCAGGAGCAAAACTATCTGGCATTATATATCGGTCGCTGCAGTAGCTTGAAAATCGACATTCGGAGCGGTACGCATTACGTGCTGAATAATAACCTGCATAAGTACCAGGCTCGGGTGCGCTTGAATTATTACCTATGGCACTAACACGTAACCGATAGCCCGTTAACTCGCCTTCTTTTACAATATCATCGGCAGTTAATGTGCTTACACTCACTAAGCCACCGGTTGCGCCGGTGCCATCAGCACTCATTACCGGGCCTTTACTGATTTTAAGTGAACCAATTAAGTCAGGGTCAATATAGCTACGACTTGAAACACCAGAATAACCACGGTAAACAGTTGTTTCTTGGCGACTTCCGTCGATAACCACAGGTACTCTACCTTGCCCTTGCATGCCTCTAATATTTATATCGAGGCCTCCAGAGTTACGATTTTCACTGATCAATACACCCGGCGTACCCTGAAAAATATCGCCAACGCTGGTTCCTCTAAAACGTTGAATATCTTGCTGGGTGATCAAATTTACTGAGCCAGCCTCTGTGTAGGTTTTATCTTTTAGATCAATGCCTCGGCTTTGCACATTAATAGTATTTAACGTTATTAAATCTTGTTGATTTTTTTCATGCACTAACCATGCAGTACGACTAATTGGTAAAGCCTGTAAGTCGGTATTTTGTAATAACGTCAGCAATGCTGATTCGGTGCTGTATTGACCTGAAATTGCAGAAACTGAAAAGCCACGTACAATCCGCTCCTCAAATGACAACGTTACACCTGCTTGGCGGGAAAATAATCTAAGTGCATCTCCTAGCTCGCCCGCTGGTAGAGCAAATGTGATCATTTTTACTTGTGATGTCGTTGTTGCTTGTTCAGCAAAACTTGCAGTGGGTGTAATAACTAACAAATAACTTACAACTGATAATAAATATAGTGCAGCGCGGGCCATGAATGATTTCCTATTTCTTTAATGCATACTTATATGACGCATGAGAATAGAAACCCCGTAAATTAAATGATAATTATTTACATTTAAATGTAACTTTCTTGAAGTGGGCAACTGATTGAAAAATTAAGGGCGTATTTCAGTCCACCAACGAGTCATGTGATGTACTTTAGCGCGAGCAGTGCGGGCAATAGTCGTTAAAATAAGATTGGTATCACTTAATTGAAACACCCCAGAGACTAAGTAACCATCTAAATCTGGCGCACATTTTACAAACCCACGATGATAACGTGATAACTCCGCTATAAAGTGCTTGATAGGCATGCTTCGCACAGAAAGAAGCCCTTCCGTCCAACTACTATAATCAAATATGTGATTATCTAACTGATACACTGAATTAGAGGTGATTTTATAAAGCTCTCCTGCATTTATTACTCGGTTAGTGAGTAAAGAATCTGGCTGTTTTACAACAATACTTCCCTGCATAACTTTAATTAGCGCATAGTCATCTTCATAACGTACAAAAAACTTTTTACTATCACTTATTAGCACCCCATGATTAAGTTTTATTTGGAGCCGCTGTGTGTTAGCTGAACTAGTGTATTGCATTTCTCCACGCGTTAAATGAATGTGTTTATTTTGATTGTTAAAATCAAGCTCAACGGTACTACCGCTATTAAGCCAAAGCTGACTATTATCGGCTAACGTAAAAAGTTCACGTTGATTAGTAGTCGCATAATCTGCGTTAAGATATTGCCAAGCGCCTTGTTTATCAGCTAACCAACAAACACTTGCTAAACTAAGTGTGGTACCTGCTATTCTCTTTAATGCTTGTCGACGGCTCATGCACTGTATGTCACGATCTGTTTTTTGTAACGTTGAATGAACTATGCTGGCGCTTTTTTGTGTAGCATTTGAAAATGTTGATTCTAATAACTCAATCCGCTGGGATGCTAATTCGTGCATAGGATCAGCTAAACGCCAGCGTTTGTAATCATCAAAATCTTTAGGTTGTGCGTTTCCTGACTCGAAATAAATATGCCAAGTAATCGCTTGCTGCACAATTTTTTCTGGTAACAGCTTATGTTTTACGTTTTGCATAACGGTGGTATTCATCTATTACTTTTAATCCGAATAAGTGAAGTTGTAACACTCAAACATGGCTTTAGCGATGTACTTTTCAATAGATGATAAGCTTACATCGAGTTGTTTTGCTACATCTTTATAACTTAGCCCGTCAAGTCTAACCATTAAGAATGCCGTTTTTTCAATTGGCCTTAAGCCACTTAATAGTCGATCTATTTGTTCTAATAACCTCAATAACTGAAACTGTTCTTCCGGTGAAAAGTAGACTGTTTCTGGCATGCTTTCTAAAAAAACTACATAGTTTTTTTCTAAAATCTTGCGTCGTATGTCATCGGTTACTAAGTTACCAGCAACTTTTATAAGCCACGCTCTTGGGCTACGTATGTCGCTATATAAAGAGGACTTATTTAATAAACGTATAAACGTATCTTGAGCAAGATCCTGTGCGTTATCAGTGCTGTAGGTACGTCTTGCAATCCAACGAACAAGCCATTCATGATGTTCCTGATAAAGCGCATTAAACCCTACTAAGTTAGCAGTATTGCTAGTCAAAATTTAGATAGTCCTGTAGCATATTTAAAGATAGTATAAATGATTTTGATTATCATTCAAGTGCGTGGCACTACTCTGTTTAATTTAATAATAAATAACTTGTTATTCGTTGATGGAAATTGATTCTCATTCGGCATTAATTATAGAACCAATAAATTGTTCATCAAAAACGATGTGCACGTTGATATAGTTTGATGGTCCTACACCGTTTATTTTATATAATCATATTTAGATATTTTAGGAATAAAAATGTTCACAAGAGCCATTTTTCTGTGCCTGCTTAGCGTTGGGATTGTGCAGTTATCTATGACAGCATACGCCGCAGAACCCGCCCTCTCGATAGTGAGTACTAATGAAGTAACACCTACTGTAGATACGATTGTTGAGCAATCTGTGATTGCAATACCAAATGGTGAAGCTATTAACGTAACGGGTACAAAGCATGGACTTACCGAGGCCGCTTTTAGTGCTCATGATTTATCGCCCTGGGGAATGTACAAAGCGGCTGATATTGTAGTAAAAAGCGTAATTATAGGTTTGCTTATTGCATCATTAGTATCATGGGCTATCTGCATATTTAAATCTATACAGCTCAATGTTGCCAAGCGACATGCTAAAAAATTACTTGCTCATTTGATCAGAAGCACAAGCTTTGCAAATGCGAGCTATGATTTAACACAGCAAAAAAGTGAGGCGTTAATACTTTTAAGTGCAGCTCAGAATGAGCTACGCCTTAGTGCTGTAGGCCCTACTACAGACGAAGCATTAAAAGAGCGCTTAATTGCTCGTTTAGAACGAGTGCAGGCTTCTCTTTCCGCAGATATGAATCTAGGGACTGGCGTGCTGGCAACAATTGGATCTGTAGCACCATTTGTAGGCTTGTTTGGTACTGTTTGGGGCATTATGAACAGCTTTATTGGCATTGCCAAAACGCAAACAACGAACCTTTCTGTAGTCGCACCAGGTATTGCCGAAGCACTACTAGCAACCGCTTTGGGATTAGTGGCGGCAATTCCAGCTGTTGTTATGTATAACCATTTTTCTCGTTCGATTGGCAGTTATAAAGCTATGCTGACTGACATTCTTACTGCCATCATGATATTAGTTAGCCGTGATCTTGATAGAAAAAACCCTCAGGCAAAGCCTTTAGCTAACTTACTTAATGACGATAAAAGCCCTGTTAACATCGTATCTAAAGAGTCTTAAATAATGGCATTTAGTACTAAAAATACCAAAAACGATGGTTTAGATGAACAGCATGAAATTAACGTTACCCCTTTTATTGATGTGATGCTGGTGTTGCTGATTATTTTTATGGTTGCATCCCCTCTTGCTACAGTGAGCGTGCCCGTTAAGCTTCCCGCAGTTGCAGCCCCAGAGCAACCAGAGAGCAACGATCCTACCTATCTAACGCTACAAGAAGACTTAACCTTAATATTTGGTGAGGGCGATGTCATTCAACAACAAAATTTGGCTCAAGAACTGAAGCAGCATGGGATTGAAACTGAGCAACGTATTTTATTGCGCGCTGATAGCAAAGTTGAATATGGTCAGTTTATGACATTAATGAATCAATTAACCAAAGCAGGCTACTCACAAGTCGCGCTAGTGGGCTTGAAACATGAAACGGATGTTGCTCAGTGAGTATATTTGCAGGCACCACTGTAAAAGTTTCTCGCTTAGTATCGTGGCAAATAATTCTAGCCATCTTAGGGGCTGTTATTTTACACCTTGCTATTGCAGGTTATTTTTTATTGCCAAAAGAACGTAATAACAGTGTGCCTATCCAAGCATCCCCACAGGTCTTTGAGGTAAGCGTTGTTGCTGCCCCAAAATCTGAACAATCAGCGCTACCAGTTGGGCCAAAGCAACAAGAATCAACTCCAATGAAGCAGCAACACAGTGAACCTGAGACTACAAAAATAGAGCCTTTAGTAAAGCCAATTATAGAAAGTAAGTCTGATTTCACCATCAAAGACAAAACAATTAAGCCTGCGCCAAGTAAGCCATTAAAAAAAAGCACTGAGAAAAAAACAAACGTTGCGTCGGAGTCTCAACCTAATAACACAACGGCAACTGGAGCAAGTGAAGAATACGTAGAGCAAACGAGTGCACCTGCCGCGTTGCCAGTAAAAGAAGCCAAAGTGGCATCAGGGCCTGTAAAAGGTGCTTTGAGCGAACAAGAAAGCTTGGCTAAGCAACTTTGGCAAAGTGCATTACAGGTACATTTAGAAAGGAAAAAACGTTACCCACGAATGGCTAAATTACGAGGTCAACAAGGTATTCCGTGGGTCAGTTTTACCATGGACAGAAAAGGTAATGTACTCGATGTGACTTTATTTAAACCCAGTGGAATAGCTGCATTAGATCAAGAGGTCATCGAATTAGTTAGGCGTGCAGAGCCTTTGCCTGCACCTCCAAAAGCAGTAACAGGAAACCCAATTAGCATGGCTGTCCCTGTTTCGTTTTTTATTCATTAACAGCGATACCGCTGTATTTATATAACCATTACTAATTACATGATAGGTAGTTAGTTAATATTAAAGGATCTACCATGATTGAAGAGTTATACGTTAACAAGGAAGTTAAAATACTCACTTTAGCTCAAAAGCTAAAGCTAGACACAACAACCACGCATGACAGTTTAGATAAGACGATTATGACAAAACGACCTTTTGCAGACTTAGGCCGTTACGCTTTATTTTTAGCGATACAGTATCGTTTTCATTTAGCCATAGCGCCTCTGTATTGTGATTCTGAGCTGCTATGTTTATTTACAGATTTACCTGAACGAGCGCGCCTTAGTTATCTTAAAAAAGATTTGCTAGATTTAAATGCCGATATTAATGATATGAAAGCCGAGAATAATTTGCCAAACATTGACTACCCAGCTTCCCTTGGTTGGCTTTATGTATCTGAAGGCTCTAATTTAGGTGCCGAGTATTTATTAAAAGCAGCAAAACGTATTGGCCTATCAGAAGAGTTTGGTGCCACTCACTTGGCTCCAGCAGCGATTGGCCGTGGACAGTCATGGAAAGTATTTACAACCGCTTTAAATGCTATTGAGCTCACACATGAACAGCAAAGTCTTGCCATTGATGGAGCCCGGGATGCTTTTAGCTTAGTACGTAGTACCGTTGATAGTGTATTTGAATAACGAGTAGTGTAACTATTTGTATGAGCTGGCAAAAACGAAATGGTAAATTATGAAATTCATAAATAAAACTAGCCCGCAACTAATTGCTAGTAACTTAAAAAAAATAACATACTTGTTAAGTGGTTTTTTATTAACCGGAATAGGCATAATAGGTTTATTTTTACCTATTATGCCTACGACTGTTTTTTTGATTGGTGCCGTTTTTTGTTTTAGCCGCTCATCAAAGCGTTTTGAGTACCTGCTACTTAATCATCCTCGTTTTGGAGAAACTCTCACCAACTGGCAAATGCATGGCACTATTTCTAAACCAGTAAAAATAATCGCAAGTCTTGGCATGTCCGTTGGCTATATTTTGTTTTATTTAGGGGGGCAACCCTCTTTATTGTTGGCTAGTGTTGTGGCGCTATTTTTACTGGTATGTGCATATTATGTAATCTCACGTCCTTTACCGTAATATAAAATACAATTATTTTTATTGCCAGGCACTGATTTAGCGTTGGAGTTATTTTTGTAAGCGGAGGAAGAGCTATTGAATTGAACTTTCATTCAGGTTAAGTGGCGATTATACACACTTAGTTACACCCTAGTCGTCAACGATTATGTCATTGTAAAATCTTACGAAGCATAAGTATGCATACTTAGCTTATTTCATTATGCTGTAAAAGTGAAAATACATCATCGCAACACTTTAATAACAAGGTTCTATATTTACTAAATCTCCCGTTTAGTACTAGGGTCTACTTTCCTTATTGCTATTATGTATGTGCCCGTTTAAGCCTGTAAATTTAATATGCCATTCTAATAGCCACCTTGTAATGCTTGAACATCGATTACTATTACCTTCATCTAGCCTCTACTTTCTAATCAGTAGCCCAAATATTTAATGTTGATATTATTAATTCATCAACTCATTACAGATTTTTAAAATAGAATCACTTTTCAACAAACGTTTACTTGATGTAAAAGAGTAACTTGTTTTAACCAAAGGGTCTAACCAGGAATTAATTAAATCTATCAAAGCAAAGTCTGAACGCTTTGTTAAACCAGCAGTCCATTAGGAGTCTTCTATGATTATTTTTATGGGTGTGTTTTTCTTGATTACTACTAGCTCATCAATGTTTGCTGATACTGCTACTGATGAGCAAATGCGTGATGCTGGTGTGATGCCACCTGCTCAAGATAAGTGTACTCATTTTGTTAATAATAATAATTCTTTGCTTGGTATCAGTACGGTGTACCCTTCAAATTTTTATTCAGAACCAGATAATTTAATAATGATGTCTTTTGATGATAGTGAACAATTTTAACAGTTGAATTAGATGCTGGGCTAAAAAAGCCAGCTCTAATAAATTTATTTAAGTATGTGTGTTAATACATCCCTCAAATAATTGTCCTTAAAATTTTTCCTGCATTGTTATGTCTCATTATTTAAAATTAAACTCGATTTTATGGCTTAGTTTCTTTTGAAATTAGGTCTTTTTTGAGGGTTTTTTACTGGCTGGGCAGCCGTGTGCTTTCATTTAGTGAATTATTGGTGACTTTCTTCGAGTAATCTTATTAACAGCTCGTAGTAAGGGGGGGAGGCTTTAACAAGGTTGGGGTGTTCTTGCTTTACCTTTTCTTCTAATGCATAAATTTCAAATGCTGGCACATTCAGTTGAACAACTAACCGGTTAAACACATGTTGTGGATTTGACCCTGGTGTTTGTCCATCATCAACTTCCTTGCTTTCCCTTTTGCTTTTAATGAGCGACGTTAACTTATGTTTCATATCACGTATATCGCTTGGAATATTGTATTCGTTTTTCAGTCGGGCCTTGAACGCCTTTAAGCTATGGCTGTCGTGCTCTTGTATAGCTGCATTACTTTCTGCCCGTAAGTGCTCAATTCTATTTGCTTGGTTTACATCGAACCCATTTTTTATATCGTGCTTATTTTGTGAGTGTATGAGTTTTTTAACTGTATCTTTAGCTATGCCTAATGATGCAAATAACTCAGGCGTTATGAATATACGCATACTTTGATAGCGCTTTAGTTTTACGCTGTAGTTCTGTTGAAGCATGACCAGTCCTGCCGCAGCTAAATCCTTTAGTGCGTTTAGAACAGGGTTGTAGTTTTCACGGCCATGACGGTACTTTTCGGTTGGATTTGATATGTGGAGTTGGTTTACTTGTTTGGCTAATGACTTAACTGACATTTTAATTTCAAATAGCGAGTTTGAATTCAGTTTGTATGAGGCGCAGTAAACCAGTGCCTTCAAAGTTTCACGAATGGTTTGCTCTCTTTCTATCCGCATACGGTTAGTACGTGCAGAGACCTTAACGCTACTAAAACCTAGATTGACGATGCCACCAGCATATCGCGCTTTGTTTAAAAACGAATTTCGCTGGAAATCATGTTTCTCGATGTGAGTCATAAGTATTTTCGCAATTGGATTTTCTGCTTTCAAATCGAAATGCGGAGTCAAATGCCTATGCACTGAGCGACTCGTAATTACAGCGTCGCTCATGGTCTGATACAACAATCAGATAGAGTAATTTTCATAAAAAAACACTTATAACTTAAATTTTGGCCAAAAAAGCCCTTGACCTTATTTTTATGTAGTTATAAGCTTGTCCTTAGTTAAGTCGGACTTACCAGTTGGCGCTGGTTGCTTACAACATTACATAAAGATAAAACCTTCCTAGAACCGACTTTAATGTCGGTTTTTGTTTTTCTATTGCTTAGCAATGTTATTTTATTGTTATTTCTTCGTTATGCTTTGCCTTCTTTAAATGTTAATTTTTCAATGATTTCCCGAATTTAAACCAAAGGATACTTCGCCTAAATACTTAGATCAAGAAATTTTACAATTACTGATCACTTTTTTAATTTAATTTGTACCTTTTTCCAATCAGTAGCCTAAATGTTTGAAATGCGTACTATATCTCTTAAGGGTTAGGCCGAGTATCCAACACTACTCTCCGTTGGGTATTTGGCCTTTTTAAAACCTACCTATGCAGTGCTTCCAACTCCTTTATCATTTTTTCCGTTTCCACCGTGGCTTGCTTAATTATTTCTTCTTGAAACGCTGCTATATCTATACCCTTATCTATTGCCATCGCGTTTATATCGCTTACGCGTAGATCTTTGAATTGCTTGTTTGTAGGGGCTGTTATTGTTTGCTTGCTATCAATAATTAATACCCCCCTCATCCTCCATCATTTTTATTAATAGCGCGAAGGCCTCCATTGACTCGCCTTGTGTACTTCCGTCACGCATAAACTTATCAATTAATCGCTTACCATCTAAGGCGATCACTTGAGATGATTTTTTGCTTACTTGTTTCTGCAGCTGCGCTATTTGTTTTGTCTGTTGGTAAGTTTTAACGCTTACCAACAGTAAAGTAGCAACGCTGGTGGCTAAAATGAGTTTTGTTATGTAACCGGCCATTATTTTAGGTCCTTAATATCGTCTTGGTTTAATTGTAAGGTCATCCCCTTTTGAACTAAGAAATCCACTTCGATACCTGCTGGGATCTCGATAACTGGCCACATAGCCTCAGCAATTGCTAAGTAATATGACGCTACACGCTCCATTGCGCTACTTGCCCCTTCCATTATGCCTGCGCCAGCGTACTGGTTTAGGTTTTGGCTTTGCCATACTGTAGATGCAGAAAGCTCAGTATTAATCGAAGGTACTTGCTGCGGGGCAGCTGCACTTGCAAAACCAGATAAAAAGCCTGTTTTGATAGAGTTACCTATCGCTTTGCCACTACGCTCGATTACAGTGCCACGTATACCGGTTAAACCATCTGAACTAGACACAGCATATGCAGTTAATGATTTTTCAATGGCTTGGCCATCATTCGTAATACATGAAATTGCTTCTGCACGGATTTCAACACGTTCGCTTGCTAGGTTACCAATACCGGCTCCTAGTACCATACACTCATGTATATCGAGTGAGAAAAAGTTAGGCATAATCGCTTCGCGTTTTACACGAAGTAAAATAGGAATAGGTGTATCTTGTGAACCTACTTTGGTTGGTGCCGCAACACCGTTTATTAACGTGCCCGATAAAATTGAGCCCATTGCTAATGTAAATTCACGACTATCATCTACATTTTGACTGTCATTCGTCAAACGCTGAACTTTAATATCACTTATGGTTACTTCACCAGAGCGCTGCACTTCACGTATACTACGTTGAGTAATTGTTCTAATAACGTTGCCTTTAATTTGTGGAGATTGCGTTATTATCTCCGTTTGTGGTCTATATAGTACATTTTGGTTTTGCTGATCTGCTTGGTAACTGACGGGCTCACCTTGTACTTGAAACTGTTTGTTAGGCAACTTAGTGCTTATATCAATTGGTTTTGTGTTCGTATTGTTCTTTCTTGTTAGCTCAAATATCTGATTTTGCATTTGCTGCATTGAAAGTTTCAATTGCTCAAGGTTTTCGGCGTCTTTATCGGCTAAACGTACTTTCATTTCGTTTACGATACCTTCAGCTTCTTCTTGATCCATTGTGCCAAGCGAATCGGATAGGCCCAGAATGGAAGTAACAGACTGACTTTCAACTTGTTGTTCACTCATCCTCATTTTAAGTTTACGGCCATCTGCTAACCGCACTATATATTGAAGCTTGGGTAAATCGCCCATTAAGCCCATTGGAAATGAATCATCCATCTCTTTAGCTGAATGCTCACCATGCATTGAGTTGAAGGCAAATATACTTTCGCTACTTAATGCACCAGATGAACTTTGATTTTGTAATTGCTGTCTTTGAAAATTGCGCAGCAACATACTCTTGGTTCTTTGGATCAATTGTTCTAAATGAAAAATGAAGTTATTACATAAACCTAAAACCTTGTTTGCTGTAGGCTCATCGGTTTTAGCTGCAATATCGCTTATTGTTTGTGTAGCAAGGTAAAGCTCGATTGATGATGCTCGACCAACAGCAAGGAGGTTTAATAAGCTGTCATTATTTTCAAGTGCGGCATGTGCTTCATCTAAGAAAACAGCAACTCGTGATGCTTTCTTGTCGTTATTGTTATAACGGCGACCAGACACGATGGCAATCTCAGCCATAATTAAACGCGCTAAAAAACCTGCCGTTTTATTATCAGTCATTGAATCTAAACTTATATACAGACCCCCCTTTTTCCATGAGGTTATCTAAATCTACTATTCTTCACTTTCGGGATCATCAATAGGGGAAAACAAATCATCCATTGGCTTTGACGTTAGAGCCGTTAATACAGGGCGTAACGATGTGATCATCTTTATACAGTGTGTTAATTGAATAATACCCAATATAGCCGCGTTCTCATGCGACTCGCTTAAACGAGCTTATAGTATTCGCTCATTACTTGCCAAGCTTCTACACCTTTTTAAGGTACTCAGCCATATTCAGCTTTGTTTCGTACTCTGGTACTAGTGTCCTTTCAAAAAACACACGCAACACTTTTTCAAAAAAAGGTATTTTCCCTGAAGACAACGCTTTTTGGATGGATGTTAAACGAATAGGTGTGCCAATGTACTCCATGCCTGCAGCAACAAATGTTATTTGTTCATAGGCAAAATCTTCAAAGGTTTTGCTGCCCCCCTGAAGTTCCCATGAGTGGCGCTACTCTGTCAGCAATTTCTGAAACACGTACAAAATTCTTTAGTAACGGTATGCGACAAGGATCACTCTGAGCTGCTGGATCGCTTGAAGGCAAACTAGAATCCGCTTTACCGGCCGTAACTTGTTTCTTAGCTGTTTTACTCTTTGCTTTTGAAGATTTGGTGCTAACGGCTTTACTGTTTTCTGTGTCGTTCTTCGCAGCGCCAGTTAACGACGACTGACCTAAAAGTGTTAATTCAAAGCAAACTATAGACTCTAATTTTCGACGCCTAACAAGTGTTGCAAGGGATGAGCTACCTAACTTTAGGCGTATAAACCTTTACTTAATAGCTCTTCCCCAGCTTCGATTTGATTGGTGTTATGGATTTCAACGTATATTTTTTACGTCTACGTACCATTTATTATCTATATGCAAAACATAGTTGCTCGATATAGGTTTTTCTTTGTTCACAGCTGGTGGTGTTGCCTGTTCAGCTTGTTCAGTTTTCTCTACATAAGTGTCGGTGCTGTTCTCAAATACAATTGGTGTTACATTCGCTTTTTCTGGTTTTTTAGGCTTTGGCAATTTTTCTTTTTAGCCGTGCCTTTGGTTTGCTTACCGCTATCCATTTCATCTTTAGGAGTGATGTTCTTTCCTTTAATATCTTCTACATCAGCGTCAACAGCCACAGCCTGTTTAGTCGTGTTAATACTTTGTCATGTAACTCGGTGGTTTCTTCAATTTCAGTCTCTTTTTCTTCGTTAAGTGCTGTTGTGTCAAAGCTGAGCTCTGTAAAGCTTCAATCATTCTTTTGTAATGAAGTATTTTTTTGAGGTACTTAGGTAAAGTAAGCCTTCCAAATTTGGGTGTACTGGATCAGAATCATATATCCACTCGCGATACACCACCTTGATTAATTCAATCCAACTAATGCTGATTTTTTCGTCAATGATGTTGATAACATCTTGTTCAGTGAACTTGCCTATAGCAAATAGTGCAAAGCGATTTTCTTTATCGAATGGCTCTACTATGCGGAAATCTTCCATCATTTCTAATAGTGATTTTGTATCAGTTGGTAGAGCATCGAACTGGTTAGCGCGTGCAGCTTTGAGAATTCCATCAAACGCAGATTGCCAACGTATAAAAACACAATCTCCAATTACAAAAGCATGGCTTTTTTCTCCGTTAAAATTCCATTTGCTTTTAAGGCTTCGCATCGTATCGACAATGGACATCATTCTGGATTTTTTTAGAGTACCAAAAGCCGACGTTGCCATCGTTTTTACATCTTTTGCAGTGGAAACCGAATCACCAAATCTAATCGCAGTAGCTAGGTATCCATTTATGTGTGCATATCCATTTAGGGCAGACGTTAGATTGCTGTACAAGTCATCAGGTGAGTCCATAATAAACTCTAAGCCCTCTCCCTTTAATATGTGTGGTAGCAGGGTAGCGCCAGAAGAAACGTGCTCCTTGTGCACGCGGGAGGCCCTAAAATGAACAAAATACCGCTCTACTTTATTACGGGTAGCCCATTCTATTAAAGTTTCAATTTGCGGTATCCAAGGTTTAATTGGTTTATCCCAACTCGCGATAGGCACACTTTGATTATTTTTGTCGTCATAAATTGTATACGCACTGACCTGCATATCTGTCAGAATTTTACCGGTATCATGTAAAAGTGCACCAACCCACGCGGCATACATGTAACGCACGCGGCGTTGTGCATCTAAATCTACTTTGCCAACTGTCGGAGGCAATTGGTTGTCAGCTTTACGTAAAGCGATTAAAGCGGCATCTAGCGAGTGGCGAAATAATCCGCCTGGTTGCGAATGATGGTGGTATTCAGATGCAGGTAACATGTGAACATATTCTGCTAGCTTGCGAATCACATTCAAATATCGCGCTTCAAAAAGATTAACACCATCCTCAGTAGTTCTATGTAAACCAATGTCTACGTGTTGCTCAAGCGCGATAATTTGGTCCTTATAGCGTTTTAAAATGGCATCCACACAAAACACGCTCAGACCATTTACTTTAAGTGGGTAAAATTGAGCCTCAGCATCGTGTACCCGCCTGTTGTAAATGTCTAAATATATTTCTCCAGTTACATTTGTTTGCAACTGGAGTGGTTCAGGTTCATCTTTAAGCACTTCTACATCACCAGAATTCGGTTTTGTAGAAGTGGATAAACCAAATAACATCTTCATCGAGGATACGAATGACATTAGGCTACCTTGCTCGTACTATCTTCTTTGGTTTTGATAATTAATTTCATTTGCTCTTCAGTCAGAATCATCTTGGCTGTTTCGTAAGGAAGCGCACACAATGAAAGCATGTTGAAGTGTGGATCACGTAAAAACTCTAAATAGTAACGTGGATGAAATTGGCCACCTTCGCGTTTGCCCGGCGAGGTCACTTTCATTATTCTGTCTGTAACACCAGTCACAATTGCAGCTGCTTGCTTGCACGCATGCTCATACTCAAGGTCGTCTAAGAACCCAAACATGAATAATTTCTCAATTGCGTTTACCTCCTTATCAATGGCAACAATTAACTGAGTAATAGTTAGGCCTACCGGATGTGATACTTCAAACTCCATAAAGTAGCTATCCGGCGTGTTAATTAAGAACTCGCCTGTGACTGGGAAGTTTTTCTCTTTCTCTACTCTTTGTTCATGAAGTGTATCTAATTGAACTTGAGCAACAGCCAAGTTAACGTCTGAATGCCATTGGGATATTCTCGTGTACGCAGCGTTTGAGGTTTTTGCCATGCGTAAAATTGCAGCCAATCGCTCAAAGGCATTTAAAATTTTATGTTTGTTGAGCTTCAAATATGAATGAGTATGGTCAGTTTCATAATTGATTTTCGTCGAGATGGTTTTCATTTTACCGGCATGTTTCGTAACCGACTTCTGTTGTGCTGGTTCATTTTTTACGGGTTTAGATGATATTGAATTACTCGTTTTCTTCGCCATGTTCTAGCTCCTTTGCTTCTAGTGTTTTTGAGTTATTGAGTAACTTTATGCTTTGATGAATAATATTTATTAGCGTGATAATGGGTTCAGCTTCACTTAGAAATTTATCAATAAATTCCACCTCCCAACTTTCAGCGTTTTTTACCAATTGGTATCGAGTTGTGGTGCCATCTTTATTTCGCTTAAGTTCATTTGCATAGCGGAGTGTCTGCTTATTGCTTTTTGCAACATTGAGCCTCGCCCAGCTATTGTCGTAAACTCGCCATCTGAGCGTTACTCGGTTATGGTTTTTTGTTTTGTATATGCGAATGCTCGGTGCAACCTTGCCAACTTTAGCGTTTAAGTCAGGGTTAGCGCTTTGGGCTATGATTTTTCTATTCGTGTCCAAGCAATCCAATAACCATCCACTAACGAATCAAGCTGTAAAGCTAGGTCGTCCTTCTTGTCGGTTAAATACTTCTGAACTTCTAATGCTTCTGCTTTCATTTTTAAACCTTTTCTTTTTCCATAGAGCTATTTTTACCTAAATATGCAAAAGAGAAAAAAAATAGAGAGGGTGTAAATGCATGCTGTAAATTTCGGGCACCTACCGGTGGGGGGTTATTTTTTCTGTAACTGCCCTAAAATCTAATTGGGGGCAGTTTTTCGAAAGTGCCCCTAAAAGGGCGGTTTGGTCGAAACTGCCCTCAATTAATTAGGGTATTATTTTATTTTTTACTTTTATGTATTCCTTAGTCATTATTGGTAATGTAGTAGATTCTCATAAACTGCCCTCAGTGGGCAGTTTGTATGTCGCGCTAATTAATTGAGGGCAGTTTTAATGATTTATTTTTTTTAATTTAAAGAGAGTGCCCGAAGAATGGGCGGAAAAAAAATCTCACCCTATTAATTGAGGGCAGTTTTTTATTTTTATTCATTTCCTGTTTTACTAATTTTAAATTCTAATAGGCATGAAAATTGGCTTATCTTTTCCAAATTAAGCAAATGTGCCCTCATGAGGGCAGTTTAAGAGATAGTTCACTATTAATTGGGGGCAGTTTTTAGATTTCTTATATTTTTATTTTAGCGAGAATGCCCGAAGAATGGGCGGAAAAAAAATCTCACCCTATTAATTGGGGGCAGTTTTTGAGGATGCCCTTTTCAGTAATTTGAAAAGTTGAAGTGTATTAGGCTTAGCTGCTTTGGGTGTAAAGATTCGTATTGGAGTGCATCTTAATCAACTTACTGGGCATACCAATCAAGAAGAAGTGAAGAACACTTTGTTAAAGCGTAGGTGTGTTTAATAAGAGTTAAAGATTAAATGAGTATCGCAGTTCATCAATTAAAGCAGCAATAAGCTGTTCAGTTTGCTTGGTACGGGTCATGTGGCCGGAATTAAGCTTCTTTTATGCCATACCACCCACTTGCTCACCATCCGAAATTGAGCAGTGCCATATTGTGCCGCTTTTGTGCCGCTTTTAAGCCACTCCTGCGACATGCGCACTATCCGAAATTGAGCAGTGCCATATTGTGCCGCTTTTAAGCCACACCTGCAACATGCGCACTATTCGAAATTATGCAGTGCCATATTGTGCCGCTTTCGTGCCGCTTTTAAGCCACACCTGCAACGTGCTCACTATCCGCAATTGAGTAGTGCCATATTGTGCCGCTCTCATGCTGTAGTGTGAATTTGCCATTACTTATAAAATTACAGCTACCCAAAAACTACGTTGTAAGCTTTCTAGTCTAATTCTATAACTGATCCGCTGTAGCGGCTTAACCATTTCCCCGTGCGCTTACATTCTTCGAATTCATCATTGGCTTGATGCATTTCTTCAAACGCTCTAGCAAGGCGAATATCTTTAATTTTGAATAGTTGGCAATAATCTGCTGACGCATATTCGACAGTAACGAACAAAAATCGACGTATATGAATGCCAACTAAACTTGCAACATAAGTATAAAGTGCTTGTTGTAGGTCGTATTTCAATGAGCGCATTTGTCTTGAGAAATCATATGGATTAGCAAAGCGAGTAGTTTTTACATCAGCCGCTTCATCATCAAACCTAAGCCAATCGAATTTAACCTTCAAAGTAAACCTGAACGTGGGCAGCGTGAAATAATGGCAACCTCTGGTAAGCCATAATTAATGTATTCATGAGCTTGTGGTTCATTTTTTAAAGATTTAACGATTCGTATAGCGCTATCCCACACTTGACCATCAACCCCCAGCTTACCGCCATACAATGTTTTTTCTTCGCCTTCCATTGCTGCGGTGCTTTGTGCGTAATGCCGATCAGTTAAGAAAATGACCGGTTGACCGATCCAAACGATCATGCAAAATCCGTAGTTAGGAAACTAACTACGGATTTTTTTGTGAATATAGAACAAGCACTGCAAGCAACACTTGAAGAAAGCAGCCGATACCATACCTTTGAAAAATTATCAGAAATTCTTGACCCTGAAATCATTGAACAAGGTTTTCAACAAGCTGGGATTGCAACCGTTCGTAAGCGAAGGTTACCGCTTGAGGCCGTTTTGTGGTCAGTTATTGGCATGGCATTGTTTCGAAAAGAATCGGTTTGGAATATCGCTAATAAGCTAGATATCATGTTACCTGGCAAGAACCAACTCGTTGCTCCAAGTGCGATGGTACAGGCGAGACAAAGGTTAGGTGATGATTCCGTTAAACACGTTTTCAATAAATCTGCTCAATCAATGTATAAGCAACAGTCATTCGAAACATGGAATGGTTTGAACCTATTAGCTGTTGACGGTGTTGTGTGGCGAACAGCCGACACGCCTGATAATCGTA
>NZ_JADYWR010000018.1:0-84399 GCF_015864705.1 Pseudoalteromonas sp. NGC95 | reverse complement strand
ACACAGATGATTGCTTTATATTGTTAAAGAACGTTTTGAGTCGCTTTAGCGTCTCAAGGGATGCGAATAATACACCCTTTATTTTTCGAGTCAACACTTAGTTTTAAACTTTCTTTTTAGATAATTTAAAACCGAAGTTTTATTTAACTCTCTGAGTAGTTCGTGCTTCGCTATGCGTTGGCGTTTCCCGTCTCAGTGGGGTCGCATTATAGGGATAAACGAGTGAGGGTCAATGTTTTATTTCAGCTTTTTGACAATTAAATGAATTTAGTATGAAAGCTATACAAATAAAGGGCTGCACAGGGTTTTTCTGCCTATTAAACAACCAACACATGAGCAACTAAACTACGTGCATACATAAAACTACAATATTAGGTGCGTTAAACTAAGCCAACTACGGTTTCTAGTTGGCGTTTAATAAAGTCTTACGTATGCCGTTAATTAAAAACTATAATTAAAGCCTGCGTAATAGCGTCGCCCTGAATAGCTTGAGTTAAGTAATCGTGCATCTGTATCATCACCTAAACGCGTTACCGATTCCGACTTAGTTAAATTAATAACAGCAGCTGTTAAGCTTAGCCCTTCATACAAATTAACCGATGCATTAACATCAACCTGTTCGTATGGATCTTGATATACATTTAACCCACTATTGAGGCCTAATACTGTCTCCCCTCGTTTGTTATATGAAGCGCGCACATTAAAAGCGTCACCTTCATAATAAACAGAGGTGTTGTACTGATACTTTGCACTGCCTATTAATGCCGACTGACCAAACTCTTCACCATTTACAGTTACATCTGCTTTGTTAGTTTTGTTATAGGTGTAATTTGCGTAAAAGCCAAAACCATTATCAAAGGCATGCTGAATAAATACTTCCGCGCCTTTTGATACTGCATCAGTACCATTACCTACAGTGCTATACGGAGCTATATTAATGGTTCCTGCATCTACTATATTATTTTTACCGGCAAAGTTTTGCTCTACATCAATTATCAGTGGCACAACAAAGTTATCTACTTTCTTATGAAAAAGTGCCAATCCAACCGCAGAACCCTTTGCATAATAATACTCAATAGATAAATCAGCTTGCACCGATTCAAATGGCTTCAAGTTTTTATTACCACCACTACCGCTAAAACCTGGCTGTTCATTAAATGCAGCTCTATCATTTGCCCATTCATCCGATACAAACGTAATACGCTGCTGCGCACCTAAATCGCTGTAATCAGGACGAGACATTACTTTTGCTATTGCCCCACGAATAACTAAATCGTCAGTTGCATCCCACGCTATATTAAAGCTTGGTAGTATTTGAGTGTCTTCGTTTTGCTGAGTGACTAATTGATAGTCTTCTACAAAGCGTGCGTCACCAGTTACTGGCTCACCTGTTTCATCATTTGTGTGATCTAATTGGTAGGTATATAAGTCGGTAGATGAAGTAAATGTTTTTGTTTGCACAACACGCACGCCCAAATTACCTCTTACTTCACTAAATTCAAAATCGCCTTGAATATAAAAAGCAGATATCTTTTCTTCTATATCGTACACAAAATTATCTTCAATACGTGTATAAGGTACATAATTAGCAGTGACCATATCGCGGTATTTATTCCAGTCGATACTTGGCATTTGGTTTATATCAAAACCACCAGTAATATTATTCTCACTAGTAAATACATTTTGAGCTAATGGCATTCCACCATTCCACTGGTAGCTATCAAAACGAGTAATACCTTGCTCGCTTGCTTCGCCCGCAGCAATATCAAAATTAGGATCTAAAAAGAAGGTATTGCCAGTTTCACGATGAAGCGTGGAGTTACGATATTTGACACCGGTTCTAATTGTTTTTAAAAAGCCCCAATCAACATAAAAATCCACATCAGCCTGGTAGTAATCTTCCTCAAGCTCACTGCGTACAAAACTTGAGTTTGAAGAGCCAGCATCACGACCGCCTCCAATTCCACTTTGTAAGTTAGTGAGTGTATTTGGGTCAATATTAAGTGATACGTTATCTTGCTCTAGTGACCAGCCTGCCGTTTGAGCAGCATTTTGAATAGCAGTGGCGTTTTCGCCCGCGTTTGAACTTTTATATGCAGCTTCCCAGCTTTCTTCCGGCCCCCCTTCTGATTTTGTATTACCCACGACAAAACGCGCTTTAAAATTATCGCCTTCATAAGTTAAATTAAAATCAAAGGTATCGGATGTGGATTCTTCACGTACATAACTGCCGCGCATCCACGGAAACTGCATATCACTTTCAATACCGCTTGCCATCGCATCGTATTGCATAGCAGTTGCAATAGTGCCTGTTTCGTCAAGATTAACCGCAGTTAAAAAGTCTGGGTTGAGTGACCATTCAGGTATATCAATTACAGACTCAGTTCGGTCTTGGCCGAGTGTAAAGCCAAAGTAATTAAATCCAAGCTCTAAACGATTTGTTGGTCGCCATTGCGTACTAAATTGAATTCCTTCGCGCTCACGTTTTTCGTTAAGGACGGAACCTCGCACAACTTGTGGAAACCAAACACCATCGTAACTGTTACCACCTGCATCATTAATAGTATCCCACCCATTATTGTTATTAACTGCGTTCCCGTTTATATCTGTAGGTTGCCCAGTACCAGTATAGCGCCATACATTTGCATCAGTTCCGCCCGAAAGTGTCCTGTTTGTTCGTTCCTGATAGGTATAGCCAACTAATACACCAAAGTTTTCGTTGTCGTTTTTCCATGAATACAAACCCGTAAACTGCGGCTCATACTCTTTTGTAACATCAGCGTAAGTACTCTCTACATTAAATACACCTGAGTTTGCATCCATATTTAAAGGTTTTCGGCTGTGCATTAGTACAGTGCCACCAACCCCACCTTCATCTAAGCGTGCCTCTGGCGATTTATAAACCTCGACGCTTTCAATCATCGAAGATGGTAATAAAGCATAATCAAACGAACGCGAAGGCTCCCCTGGTGAAGACGCAATAAAATTACCATTAAGCTGTGTAAAAGTAAGTTCTGACGATAAACCACGAATACTAACTGATGAACCTTCTCCGCCGTCACGCTCAATTACTACTCCGGGTACGCGCTGAAGAGAGTCAGCAACGTTTTTGTCAGGGAACTTTCCAATATCTTCCGCAGTAATTGCATCAACCACTGAGCCAGACATGCGTTTTACATCTAAGTTTTCGGCCATACTTGAACGGATACCACGTACTTCTATAACTTCTATATTTTTTGTATGCTGCGAGTTTTCTTGCGCTGCAAAAGCACACGTAGAACCCAAAGCAGAAAAAATTGATACATAAAGTGATGACTTACAAAACGTTGAAAAAGGGAAAGGGTATATACTTACTACTATCATGTGAGAGGCTGTTCCATTTAAATCTGCTCATAAAACTAAAGCGAGAAGTTAGTCCTTTTACGCAAATTATTCACGTAATGGAAAAAATTGTTCCCAATTCTACACAGCCAAACTTAACCGTTTGTTAACCAACAATATAAAATCGAGTGAATCCTCTTTTAACTGTATTTATACCTATTAAATGAAAGCTAAAACTCAGCCGACACATCAAAGCCGCTCTCAATTAACAAACTAAGAGCGGCTTTGTTGTATTTAATAGCTTAATAAAATAATTACGGTGCATAAATCATCATAGAGTGTATAGAAAAAACAAAGGGGGATAATTAGGTGTAGTAGTCAGCAGCTTACATTTTAAAAAGCAAAGCTGCCAAATGATATTTAAAAAGTAGAAAACCCTAAAGAGCAGATGACTTTTCAAGCGTAGCAATAACTTCTGAAAGCTCGAGTAATGTCGGCTTTCCACCGTGATAGTTGGTATCTATATGGTAACTATTGTCCACCCAAAAAGGTGCTTTAGTTGAGTTATGTCCATGTATTGAAAAGTCGACTCCATGACTTTTAACTACCTTATTTTGTTTAACTACTTCGCGATCCCACAATAGAGATTGCACAATCATCGATTTATCATCAGGGTAATTTTCCCAATCCCACGATTGGGCAAATGTATGAGACAACCCAATTTTATAGCCGCGATATTCAAGTACTATTGAAAGAGGCTTAGTTAGTAACTCATCGCACATAACATTGAGCTTTTCACTCGATACCGACTTGTGCCAATTGCCACCATTGTCAGTCCATAATTTAAAAGCCGCTTCATCATTACTTAATAATGATTCCAACATTAAATGCTCATGATTACCTAATATCATACATGCCCTAATGGCTTGTAAGTATGTAAATAAGTCATATGTTTTATCCCCGCGATCAACAAAATCGCCTAGACAAAACAAAGTATCTCTTTCAGGGTTAAAATTTACGTTATTAAGTGCGCTTTTTAAGGCAGGTAAATCACCATCAAGATCGCCAATTACAAATACTCGGCACTCATCATTAATAAATATTGCTTGTTTTGAAGATACAGCCTGAATAGCGTTAATACCTATATGCAAAATAGACTCCTATAGAATGCAATCTAAAACTTAGATTAATACTTGAGTTTATAAAGCCTTAAGGTAACACAATATAATTGATAATTAATGAAGGTAATAAAATTTGATTGAAACTAAAAATGCATGACAGCGGACTTTAGCTACAAGCTAAATAAGTAATGTAGATAGTTTTTAGCCAATAGTAAAAAGCGGCTTAGCAAAATACCTAAACAAGTTATAAGTTAGTTAACAACACAAATTTATCAGCCAGCTCATCTAAACTTTCACGCTTATTAGGATCGGGCTTTATACAGTCAATAGGGCAAACACTTACACAAGTAGGTTTATCATAATGCCCTACACACTCAGTACATTTACTAGCATCTATTCGGTATATTTTAGCGCCCATATAGATAGCCTCATTAGGGCACTCTGGGTCACACATATCGCAGTTAATGCATTTACTATTTATGAGTAGAGCCACTGTTTAGCCTTTTCAATTAATATCATTATAAAACAAAAAGATAGAGTTAAACTAAATGTTTTTTGACTACTTTTGATACAAGTCCAGTTCAATAATAAACCTTTATTTTTCTTTAAATCGTAGCACACATTCGTAACACACCATTTTATTTTTAGGTGTAAATTGCAGCCACGAATTATGCCTATTTTTCTCTGTTGCTTTGTTGATCTCAATCAATAAAAATCGCCGCAAGGCCTTTATTTATATAGGTTATTACAAAGTGAAGCACTCTTTATCAACGCTTACCAAAGTTCAATACACGAAAGCTAAACTAGAATGGAACCAGCTCAAACCTCCATTTTCTATGCAGCACATAAATCGGTGTGCTACGCTGGCTCAAAATATCATATTTTTTGAAGAAAAAAGTGCAGATAAACAAGGCCTTAGACCTAGTCGGACTAAAAGATTATCGAAATACGAAGCACAACACCATATTCGACTAATTTTCACCAAGTCTGGCACCGCTATTTTCTACTCTAACTTCCCAAAATCATCTGGTATAGCGAATACCAAGTTAGGTGAAGCACCTGAATTAACAATAGCAAAAGCGCGTAAGCTCACTGAACAAATGAAATATGGCGTTTTAAATAATCATAATATTAAAACTGTGTTTGATGAATATGAACAAAGCTTAATAGAGCGCCATAATACCGCACCTACCAAATTTGCAGCTTCATCGCTCAGAACATATCAATGCAGAATAAAAAAGCTTAGGCATCACTTTCCGCTTAAGAGAGCGTTCCAATCTCTTACAGCTGGAGAGTTAGAAAAGATTGTTGATATAATTATCAAAGCAGAGTCCAATAACCAAGCAATCGAGCTGTTTGCACAAATTAGAAGAGTATGGCGATTTGCTAAAAACAAATTTAACTCAGGTAAAAACCCAGCTGCTGATATCGATGATTTTTACGTATCTGACCGTGTAGAAAGCCCCCGTCCTTGCCAAGTTTATACAGACTTAGATTCGATAGCTGAATTATGGATAAACCTCGCATCGGCCCCAAATGTACATCAAAAAAATGCTGCGCGATTTATGATTTTGACAGGCATACGCCCTATTAATATTCCACAAATGAAGTGGGAGTGGCTCAATAGTATCGACTTTCCAACCTTAATTACCTTTCCGGCATCTGTTGTTGGGGTTCGTGGAGAAATGAAAAACCAAAAAGAATATAAGCTGCCATTAACCAAGGCCATGCGCGCCATTATTTTAGAGCAGAGAGCCTGGATGGAAAATGCATTACCCAACTGTAACCCTGATCATATATTTCTTCAGCCTCGCGATCTTAACAAACCATTTGCTAAAAGGTCGCTGGATAAGATCATTAAAGATTATTCACCTGTTGATGCAGTAAAAGGAGATAAAAGAAATATTGTAATGAAAGGATCTGCAGGTGCATTTTGCACAATGTGCCGAAGCTTTTTTAAATCCAACGCAAAAGCGATTATGGTTGCCAACGGCTATCATTTTAAGCACGCAGAAGAACTCACCAGACTCGCGCTTCATCACCTCAGAAAAGAGGACGATCCAAACGGCTTGAATTATGATAAATCTGAAGAGCTATTTGGCACTTCAACAAAGCTAAAATTTAATGTATTCAAAATTCATGAAGCCAGTATTTTAAAAAGAGCGAAAGAACTCGAAAGCCAACAACTCAGACTTACAGGTATGCAAAGTAAACAAGCTAAAAACCTTAAAGAAAACAACCAAAAGAAAGCCCTTAGAGATAGGATTAAAGATCATCTAGTTTATAAACGAGGTTATGTAAACTTCATTAATCAGCCTCTTGGTGATACGGGCAGAGTAGCAAAAGATTTGATCTTAACCGAAGAAGGAAGAGCTGTTGTTGAGAGGTATTTAACTGACCAAGAAGCTAAAGCAAAAAATAATTAAAAAAAGTTTAATTTCGACTTACCAAAGTTTTTGTAAAAAAAATTAAATTCATATCATTGCCTTATTAGAGCGATACCTCATCAGTTATTTGATGATTTTAACTTTTTAAGGCTTATATATTAATGGCAACATCAGTATTAAATTCAATAAAACCATGTGAGGTCACGATTAAAAGTCGTGACCTTTACATGGCTGAATTTAATGCATTTAGGCCACCGTATAATGACGAGTCAATGGAAGAGCTAGCAAGCCTTGCGACTATTATATTAGCGCAGGACAAAGGTAGAAGGCTTTCAAAGTACCAGCTCAAAGATCAAATAAGAATTGTATTCCAGCATGATGGCATTATTAAATTTTTTACTCATTTAAAAAAAGAACATGGCATAAAAAACACAAAGATTGGTGATTCTAATAATATGAGTTTTTCAGCAGCAAAATTAAAAGCGGCCGAAATATACAAAAAGAACACCTCTAATTACACATTCGAATTTGTAGTGAGTAAACAAATAGAAAACTTACAGGCAATTAATAAACATAGCCCTAGCAAGTTAGCTGAAACCACAGTAACAACATACACCTCTTACCTTAATGCAATTCAAAATGCCTTTGGTAAAAATACGTTATTTCAAACTATTACGCCTAAGATAATAGAAGCAACGCTTGACCAACTGCTAACAGAGAAAAGTGGTCCGCATGTGGCTAAGTTATTCGAGCAGATGAAAAAGCTGTGGGTGTTCGCAAAAAATAAATATAATAACGGCACTAATCCATTCCTAGAGATAGACAATAATTATATATCTTCTCGAACGGCGAAGCCTATTCCTTGTAAGGCATATACTGATATATCTCTAATTTCTCAGCTATACATAGGCCTAAAAGCGGCTAAAAATAATACATTAATAAATGCCGTACTACTGATGATGTTTACTGGGCTAAGGCCCATAAATATTTGTAATCTGCGTCTGTCGTATATAGATGATTTAAATAATCCTAAATTTTTAACGTTTCCTGAAACAACCCATACCACTCGCGGTGCTATGAAAAACCAAAAAGAGTTTAAAATACAACTCACACCCGAGATGAAAAAAGCAATACAACAAGAGTTAAAATTAAACCCAGACATAAACCGCACCTACTTATTTTGCAAGGTTAAAGACGACTCAAAACCCATTAGTAAAGAGAGTTTAAACCGAACTCTTAAATATCATGCGCCAAAAGACATGGTGGTGGCCTCGCGAGATAACATAAATATAAAAGGCTCAGCCGGAGCATTTCCAACTTTACTTCGCAGCTTCTTAAAATCGCATATGAAAGAAGTGCTAACTAAAAAAATTGGGTCATCAACAATTGCTGAAATTGAGTCTAAAAAAATGCTTCATCACTCTGTTTCAGATCACGATCCGATGAGTAAACATTATGACCACTCGAATAAAATATATAACACTGATATTAAGGCACTTTATAAAAACTTTTCCCTATTTGAGAAGGAAGTACTCAAAGAAGTAAAAATACAGGCTAAGTTAAAAATCAAAACGACTAAAAAATCATTTTTAAAATTAGATAATTCAAATAAATTCATCGCCAAAGTCAAAAGCACAATAAGTGCTTATTCCACTATCTGGGGTAATATAGTTCAGCAAACCCAAAAGCTTAAAAAGAGCCGCCCTTTGCAAATATTAGAGTAGCGCTTACATATAGCTACTGTAATGGTCGAGTGATTGAAGATCGCGCTGGAGTATGCGGGTTGAAATCTCAAAGCCGCGATCTACAAGCTTGACTCTCAAGTCGTAAACTGAAGTACGCTGTGGCGCCAGCGGAATACAATCCAGAATTAAGTTATAGCGTTGAATTAACATTCCCCGCAAAAGCCTTACGAAACATTTACAACTACATCTAATATTTTTGGCAAAGTAGAATTTTGATTACCTACCACCTTGCCAATAATTAAATGTGTAAGTAAAGATAAGTGCTTTATTCACAAGAGCGGCTATATTTATTTCCAGCTAACTAAACACATGATTTCTTATTTGGAAATTTTCAAAGTCAAAATCATATCTATTGAATTATCATAATTTAATCTGCATTAGGTATCGACCATAATCTTCAAACTTATATGGGAAATCAGGCTCTGATAATTTAGCTGGTTTTATCACTAATACACTAGTCCCATCTGGTTGACGATTAACTTCCCACTTGTGGTTACATCCAGACTTTCTAATAGCAAAGCAGTTGTCATCTCTAGGGAGCCATTGGTTTGCATCAGCTTTTACACCGCAACAAGGGCAATACAATAGCTCTTCGAAACTTTCGGTAGCCTCAACAATAGCACCAACTGCTTGATCTAATGAAACATCTCTACTGTGTTCCTTCTTAAATTCTAATAGTTTAGGTTTAATAGCTAGACATGGCTTTATTATGGTGACGCTATTATTTTCAACCTTCCAATAGCCATCTGCATTCATTCTAATTAACATTTGCACGAGTGCTGATGGAGCTTTAGATACAGTGCTTCCAAGAGCTTGGAATACTTGGCTGGTTAACCACTTCGAAATCAATATAGCTAGCTGTTCTAATGAATAAAAATTAATTGGCGAAGTACAAAGATGATATTCACTCATTTCTGCAACATCACCTAAAGAAAGCAATACCCTTTGGTTGTTTTCTATCGCCACGGTGTTTGATAAGTCAATATTGTTGGTGAAGCATGGAACAAAGCACAAACTTTGTTTAGATGCTTTTAACACAATTTCAGAGGCAGCTGTTACCTCAAGGTAGATGGTCTGGTTTCCATTTCTTTTAAAGTAATTTGGTGTCAATTCATTAAAACCAAGTTCATGCAGCGTTCGTTTCACTAAGTCACAACAATACTGCGAATATGCAGCTGAAAGCTTCTTATTTCGTTGAAAAATTTGCTTGGGGTCGAGGTTATTAGATTGCTTAGTATCCAACCAACTGTTCCATAACCTTGCTACATGACGATAATGCTGGTCATGTGACAAAACGTTTGTCATATTTAATTTAAGTGATACATGAATCTTGTTGGCCAAAGAAAGATACAAGCCAGAATGTTGTAATATTCTCACTTTTTTTAACATTTTGGTTAGAAGTTCAAGTGTTGCTATACCGTGTACTGCGGCATCATCAGCCTGTTCATCATCGAAAAAACCTTCTCCCCACAAGGTAAATATACTGTCTCTCAACTCAAAATAAATACCTTCCGCATTTTGAAAGCTCACAGCTTGCTGAAATATTTCTTCTAACCTCTTAACTTCCAATATGCGCTTAACTAAATATTGCTCAATATTACCCAGTAGTTTCACATACACTCGGTTTTCATAAATGTTGAGCTGATCTTCACTTTCCAAAGCGAGAATTTGTTTAGGGATTACTCCTGTTAGTGTTCTGGTTTGCCAACACTCTGAATGTGAAGCCAGGTGAGCATTGGCAGAACTAGCTACTTTTTTAGCTCTGGATACAGGAACAAGGTGCTCTTCATAAATTAACTCCATTCTAGGCCGTCTGGCAATTTCTTGGAGATGCCCTTTTTTTAGGACATCAACTAGTAATTCCTCAAATTTAGTTAATTCAAAGCGAGCAAGTAATTTATCTGGTATAAGAAAAGAGCTATCTCTCCCCAAGTCAACCGCTTCTTGGTATGCGAGTATTGCACTTTCGATAATTTCTAATTCAGTCTCAAACTTTTCCGTCTTTTCATTATGAATAAATGAGCCTACCTGAGAGCTAATATGAAACTTTTCAGTTCCATCACTAATAAGAAAATCATCTGGGCGGATATTTGAATATCCATTAAAAATGCACGACTCCTGAGCCGCATATCTTCCAGACGTAATATTTTCAGGAAGCTGTTTTACTAACTTCCCGTTAAATCTGTCATACCAAGTAACCATCAAAGACTACTCTTTTTCTTCAATTCATTATTTAAGAGTTTCAAGCTCGCTTCAGGTTTAGAATTAAAACCTTGAGTACGCCAAAAGTCGTTTAATGCATCAATAAGGCTTAAAATATCTTCATGCTCAGTGTCATAACGGCCAGTCGCCTTACCAGCTCTTAACACCTTAGTTGATAACATATGATCTAAGGCGAACCCCAAATCACTACCACACTCAAGCATGACAGGTATAAATCTAACAAAATGCCGCTCTAGTCGATTACCCCAACTAACATTGAATTCTTCCTCTAATATCATTGACAGCTCAGAACTATCTAGTTCTTTTATAAGCTTAGTGACTTTAGAGCTATGTTTGTTAGCTGCCGCTTCAAAGGCTGCCTCTAGTGAATCAAAACTGTAAGTAACTAGCTCAAGATCTTTGTTGATTTCAAACGTATTCTTATGCCTTGGTAGCTCCATTACATGGGCACGGTCATAAGTTTTATCAGCGAACTCAAAGGTTGTTTCATCATGGTTAGCTGTGCCAATAAACCAGAGGTTTTCAGGTATTTTAATTTTTCTCCCATCAATTAACTTTTCTGGCCCATTAGGCTGTCCTGTTGTCATTAACGTAATAATACGGTCTTTCGGATCTAACTCTAAAGCTGATAAAAACTCTGCAAAATATTGTTCTGGTCTTGAAAGGTTCATTTCATCCAGTAAAACGATGTATGGGCGATCACTGTATGCCGGAGATTGTGCTTCATATAAAGCTTGCAAAGTTTCTTGTTCGTAAAACTTCTTCTCGAACGCATTAAAATGACCGATTAAATCTCCTTTATCACGCCAACCAGCTTGAACAGATATGGTTTTCACACCTCCACCAACAGCTCTTGCAAATGCTTTTGCTAAGCTTGTTTTACCGGTGCCGCTAATCCCTTGTAGGATATGTAAACGGCTCATAGAAAGGCCAGCAATGAATAGCCAAATATCTTCAAGACGATAGTACAATTCTTTCTGTTCATCAGCGTCCCAAGCAATACGATGTTGAAGATCTTTAGCAAAGTCTGTTAATGAAGGAACAGTCTCAGTTATCCCTTTTGCTCTTAGTTTGCTATCAAGCTCTAATAAAGCTGGGAATGCGGTTTTAGCTTGTTGCTTATTAACTAGATCATCAACATCGGTACTCAGTTGATCAACTGCTGCTTTTAACAATTGATTGTGTTTTTCTAAAGTCTGCTTCTGCTTTTGAACTTGCTCTAACTCTATAACTGACATTCTACTTTTCGTAAGCTGCACTTTATTTTGCTGTAGCTCTGCATGAGCATTGTTGTATTCTTGCTCTAATGCTTCGTAGATTTTTTTAAGCTCTTTGTAATTTTGCTCAAGCTGTTCACTAGGCTTCTCATCTAACTCTAAGCGAAGCTTATTTACAGTTTGTTTGTAATGATTAAGTTGTTCCAAAATCTCTTGCGGAGTATCGTCACCAAATTGTCTCTCTATATCTTTAAATGAACTCAACTTTGCAAGTAACTGCTTTTCACCCAGGTCATATTGAGCAATTTGCTTTTCAAGGTTTTCTTTCTGATTTTCCAGTGAAGATATTTGATAAGTAAATTCTTGTTCGATTTCACCTTTTAGTGAAGCTTTATAACTACTCGCTTCTTCATTAGTTAATTGTGCTTGCTTACGCTTTCTCTCAATTAGTGTTTTTTCTTGGTTTAATTGGAACTCTTTTTCGTCTAAAGCCAATTCTTTATAAGATAACTCTTGTAACTTTTCTTCAAGCAAGGCTTTTTCCGCTTCATTCAACGATTGTTTGGCTTTAGTTAGCTCATCAACTTCTTTTTCAAGGTTTAACTTTTTTTGTTCCAATGATTCTGTGAGCTTATTTTGCTTCTCTTCAAACGATTCAAGCATTTTCATATGTTTTGCTGCAAAACCACTTTCAGCATCAAGTTCTTGCTCTTTTAGCTCTTCGAGCTTGTTGGCAATTTCAGCCGTATCTTCTACATTCTTCTTTTTGTTCGCTAATAGCTCTTTAGATTGCTTATCTAATTCTTTTTTCTCTAACTCGATTTTCTTTTTAAGTTCTTCTACCGACTCTTCTAATTGCTTTGATCTTGATAAACTCTGTTTATTATCCGCTTCAATCTTCTTGCTTTGCTCTACTAGCTTTTTAAGTTCACCAACCAAATCTTGAATATCATTGCCGTAAGATTCTGATGCTTCTTTTTTTTGCTCTTCACTCGCTGCATCATGTGACGTTTTTGCTAGCTTGAGCTTTTCAGCCAAAGCGCCAAAAATTGAACCGTCATCACTTTCTGTTAGGTTGTCTACAGCAGCTAATGCACTACCTATTTTATCCACTGCTGAATTTGATGTATTTGTTACATTTGTCGCTACAGACTGCTTTCGTGCTTTGCTTCGTTTTGCCATTATTTACTTCCTAATATTCTTTCTAAAACTTTTAATAATTCATCTACTGAATTGAGGTGATTTATAACCTCTTCTTTTGTTAAAACTTCGCCACTGGCATGGCTCGCTTTATTGTTTCTGTCTTCAGCAAGCCTTATTGCCTCATCTAACCAGTTAGGCAGTTGCATTGATAATTGCTCCACAACTTTTGGAAACGTTAACAACATCGCGGCTAGCATAGGCTTTAATGATTGATTACCTCTTGTCATTGCTGACTGAACATTGCCCCCTCTGACGGTTGCTAACCTTTTCGCGGTATAGACACTAACGCCGCTAACACCTGAGTAAATTTGCTCAATAAGTCTTTTGTCATGTTGAAAAACAGGTCTATTACCGTTCCACCGCATTACTAAAACTTCCCAGTTATTATTGGCTGCATTAGGCTTCATTAAGGTTTTTAACCAAGCTTCGATGATTTTTTGCAACTCGCTCAACAACCCTTCCAAGATCTCTGGTCTAGGTGTTTGAAATTGTTCAGCCTGGTTTTTAAATCGCAGTGTTGCTAAGACATGCTTTTCTATCAGTGCATATTCTTGAACCCAGGGATAATTAGATAACAATTCTACTTTTGCTTGTTCTTCAAATAGTTTTTCTTGTTGCTTGTAATTGAGCGTATGTTCATCTTCAGCGATACCCATTACCTCATTAACTCTAGAAGCAAAGTGCCTATTTGATTCCAACAACTGTTCTGCAACATCATTTAGCTCTGGAAGAGTTTCCGTTAACCCAGTTGGATCAGATAAATACCACGAACGCTCACCAGAAATTGTTGAAAATAACTTAGCGTGGGTAAACGCTGCGATGGGTTCAGGCTCAATAAACTCAATTGAGTAGGTTACTTCTAGCGCATCGTCAGATATATAAAAGTCAGCTTGCTTCAACTGGTTCAAAACTCTGCGATAGGCTCTTAAGCTGGTGTTCATTTGGTCTGGCGTTGGCGCTTCTGGCTTAACAGTATTATTTATTAACAAAGGCTTTACTAGCTTCCCTGAGCCTTTACTTCGAACAAATTGAGGAAAACGCTCATTAAAATCCATACCTTCTATATGCGGTAATGTCGAAAGTACTCTCGGCATCAACTTTCCCGTTGTCGCATCTTGAAGTATGTAATAGCTTGTTTTCTCGTTTGTAGACTCTTCTACACCTAAAAGTAGCTTATTGGCCTTGTCTGTATGACTCCAACCATCAAGGTAATCTTCATTAGTTAACTCAGCTAATATGTGTCTGATAAGCTCTTTATCTAAATTGCTATATCGACACAGTTTTTCGTTGTCACGACACCCAGCTAATATAAGCTTTAGCACCAGCATCTGAAAAACATTCAAACTCGGCTTACTTTTAGGTGCAGCAACACGCCATAAATAAAACGGCCAAAAAATATCTTTTTGACTTTCGTAATGCGTTTTTTTAGTTTGCCTACTTTTTAAGTAGCAAACATCTTGAATATCTCTATGTGTAATCATGACTTGACCTCACAGAGTTCGTGAATAAATGCCCATACTTGTGGAATAGCTTTTTCGGCTGACTCACCAGAAAACATCGCTTTATCACCAACAACTTTAATCAAGCTCTTCGCTCGACTAAACGCAACGTTTAAACGGTTTGGTGTACGAATGAAGCCATATTTTTTTCGGTATGCATTCTCATCTGATGCCGAAAAATCATTTGAGCGAACCGTTGATAGAATCACCACATCAAACTCTTTCCCCTGAAAAGCATCAACAGAGCCAACTCGAATTTTTTCTTCTCCTTCTTCAGTGGTTTTAAAGCCAGGTAGATACTCCCAACCGTCTTTTGATTTTTGGCAAATACCTACTTGGGCAAGCTTATTTAAAATTAACTCTCGCTGTGCGGCAAAGAAGGTAATGACACCCACACTTAAATTAGGATTCTCTGCAAACAGCTCTTGCACTTCACTAACAACTTTTTGTGCTTCACAATCGCGTTGCCAACTAGTCCCTGAACGCTGTTCTTTGCCAGACAGTAATGGCAGGTCAATCCACTCGGCTACTTTACCTTTATACTTAGCAATGCCGAGATCGAAATCATCTTCGCTTAAGCCTGCTTCAAGTTTTGGCTCTCCTTCAGCTTCATAAAACGAACGACTAACAAACCCGCCGATATCTGGATGCATCCTAAACTGGGTATCCAGCATCACAGTTCGCTGAATTCCGTCTTTGGCTTGGCGAGCTTTTAATTGCTTGTATAATCGCTCAAAAAGACTCATTTTGATTGCTTTAGCTGTTTCTTGTTGCAAGTCACCAGCTTCAATCATTTCCTTTTCAATATCGGGTTCTAACATTTGAGGTAGCTGGAAGTGATCTCCAACCAGAACGATTCGCTTCGTTGCCAGCGCCATAGGAATAAATAAATCAAGCGGGTTTGCTCTGGCAGCTTCATCCACGATGACCGTATCGAAGGTAACGTCTCCACCAACTTCATCCAAAGAAGCGTTTATTTGCTCTTTATACTTTACAACCTGCTGACCCGCAGAGCGTTGACACGATGCACCAATTGACGTTGTGTAGTCTCTTACACTTTTTGCAAGGTAATTAGGTTGATACTTAATTATGTCTAAATACTCTTCAATAACATCAGGTATTCCTGCTGCACAATTCATTGCATGCTTAGAGATAACCTCATTCAATTGATGGAGCGTTGATATTTCATCTTTTGAAAGCTCAACTTGTAACGATTTAGGTCGGTAATCGGGTATTAAATTATCGAGTAACTTATTTTTTATTTCTCTGAGTTTTTCAAAGTCCTCAGCACTGAGAGTCAGCTTTTCGATAATTTCCTCGAGAACTTCTACTTTTTCTTCATAACGCCCCGTTCTACGTAAAGCCGTTAGACATTTGAATGACTGTTCATAACCATCATCGTCATACGATCTTTCAGTCGTTCGTAACCCTCTCACTTGGCTTAGTAACAGGGGGCTAGAAGTTGCCTTTTTTTCATCGACTTGAGTGTCAAACTGTTGCTCAAGTTTTGCTTTTAAGGACTGAGGAATATCAAAACCGTGGTTTATTCTAAGGTTATCAATATCCTCAAGAAGACTTTTTATCCGCTCGTGTTTTTGTTTTTTATCTACACGAGAAGCTAAAATCGTGGCTATATCCTTTCGAATGTTTTTGATAATTTTATAACTGCCGTCATTTTGAGCTAACTCATTCGCAACTTCAGTTAAATTACTTGTTTGTTTCTGGCTCCACTGCTCCAATAAATACGGAGCACGAGTATTGTCATCGGCTCTAATAGCCGGAATACCAAACGCCTCGGATCTAGCGATGACATTATCCACCGCATCATTTTGATAGCTGGTTAGTAATATTTGCCCCGTTAAATTACTCTTATGTTCTTCTGCCAATCTATTTTGAAGAGCACTAATAACTTGGGTTTTACCTGTACCTGGTGGGCCAAGAATTAGTGCTATATCGGGTGTATTTAAAGCGACATCTAAAGCTTCTATTTGTTTTTCAGTTGGCTTACCTTTAAATGATCTTCTCGCAGCAGCGGTTAACGGCTTCAATTTGTTTTTGGCTTGTTTTTGCCTAGAAATACTAAAGTCTTGATCTTCAATTAACAGACGTAGGTCTTTCATTGGATTCAAAAAGCCTGTAATAGAATCTCTTGCTTGCTCCCGTCGTTGCATCTGCACAATTGAGCCACTAATCGACAAATAAATAACTCCTTTTTCTTCAGGCTTTCCGTAAGAGTTTAAGTTGAGTGTTATGTACTGATTAGTGTGCCCCGAAAATTGAGCAGCAATACTCTCTACATTTTCATCCTTTTCCAGCCCTATATCACCAATATTATTCTCTAACCAGCTAGGCAATCGCTTGTTTATCTCTAACGTATGGTTAGGCTCTTCTCTTAAAATAGAGGCAAGCTGTTTAACTTTTTCAATATCTTTTTCTTGAAAGTAAAAATTCCACTTCACACCATCAACTGAGTCTTCTTTATCGATTTTGATATATCGAACAAAGCCTGCGTTATTGGCTAGCTCTACCGCTTTTTCTTTAACTTTTTGGTTATATTGATTCCATAAGTTTATGTATGTTGAGTTGTCTCGATTTAACTCCTCCAGTTTTTGCTTAATCAATGGATCATTGATTCGAGCAACTGCGGTATAGTCAACAAACGATAATTCACTATCTATCGAACTTAGATCGAACTTAACCTTTCGGCGCAATTTCTTAATCGATTTCGCCCACATCCTTTGCTCTGGAGTATATTGCACTTCAAGCAAGCTAGTTTTACCTACAATCGTTAACCCTCTCTTCTCAGCAATGCTTGCACTACTGATCGCAGTTAACACTTTCGATTGGTTATTAACTTGGAGTAAAAACTCGCTTCTTAGCCACTCTGTAACGCTATCAATGTCTTTGTATTTTAGCTTTGCGAGTTTAGCAACTTGCTCAATAGTGTTTTCATCTACAGAAACTTGTAGATCGTGAAAATCTAAATTATTTGGTAAACAGGGGATTGCTTGAATAAGCACCTTATTTTCTTGTTTAGAAATCGGTATCCAAATAAAGTGCTCAATGTCACCATAGCTATCAAATACTTCAGCGTTAGTAACCGGTGCCAAAAGATCATTTTGTTTAATAAACAGTTCGTTGTGAATAATGTGAAAAGAGATATCTTGTTCACAGTCGAGGGCAGAAATAGCCCCCTCCTCTATAGCAACTTCAATGATCTTTTCTTGAGTCAAATGCTTTAGATCTTGTGCATTCATCAGCTTACCACCTCAACCTGAACAGGTTAACTATTTGCGGCTCAGGGGCCTCGACGATTGGCTTAATAAGTAGCCATTGATTAGCTCTTGTCGAAGCCGATATTGGTGTTTTCGAGTTGAAGGTTTGAAGTTTGTTTTTACCCATCCCCATCTCAAAAGATTTAGCACCTATTGGCGTAATCTCTAAACCCTCTTTGGTAAAGCGTATCGACAGTAGCTCTTGTGATTCAGACCAGTACATAGAACCAGGGCAAGAGTTTTTGAGTACAATGGTTTCGCCAATATTAAGCGTTTGGTGATACCCCGTATCAACGTATGTGTCGTAAATCGTTGTGTTCGGTAGCTCTAGAATTGATAAATCTTGGAGGTTATTACGAATATACAAGACCTGGCTGTTGTTCATTGAGGAGCCACAGAAAGGACACTCTAAATGGCCGTCACTCACCAAGAAATTAAAAGAAGCATTACATTCGTTGTTTTGGCACTTTACTAGCATATGCGCCAGCTGTTCAAAGACTTCCGCCCATTCACTTAAATTCGGTCTGGCTAGCGGATCGTTTTTACCCGCGTTAAAGCATTGCTCAAATAAATTAGAAAGAGGCTTTAGCGCAACCAGCTCTAATGGAATGCCTTTGGGGTAATCTTCATCTAGCGCATTTGCATGATCAGTTGGGTGGTATATCCAAGGTAACTCACCCGCAAATGCTCGCTCTTCGTCTTCAGGTGTACCATTTTCAACAGCTTCACCAATAAATGGATGGTTAGTTGTTAATAGCTTCATTGCGACGATTGCAAAGCTCCATGCATCCGTTAGCGAGGAAACAAAGCTGTCGCCATTAACAACTTCTGGTGCACCAAAACCTGGGCTAAAAATGCGGCTAGGCTTGCCTTCATCAACCAAAGAGTCAAAACTTTCTCGTTGATTGACACAAATGTTGTCACAGTCTATCAACCACACTTCAGAGTAATCAGGGTTTTCTGAAACAAAAATATTAGCCGGAGATAGGTCTCCGTATGCTAAACCTCTTGCATGAAGATCTGACAGTGTTCTGGCAAGCTTTGCCAAAATAGTCATTCGACGTTTTAAGCCACCTGTTAATAAGTAATGCTCTGGTGAACCCTCCGCTGCAATTAACTCTTCAGTTTCATTCATTAGCGATTCTAGAGGAATTAATCCATCCATCAGCTCCATTGCATAACCAAAGTTATTCCCTTTCATGGCAATGCGCGAGAATGGCTTAGCAATGTTTAATTGCTCTAAAGGTTGCCTCATTAACCAATGAACATGCTCAAGCCAATTTCTTTTTTTATCTTTATCTCGCTGCGTGCTCATTTTAACCAGCACGTTATCAACCTGAGTTGTACAAACAGCTCCCTGACCACCTTGTCCAATCTTTTTTACTAACTCGAACTCTTGACCAAAGGTATCGGTAACCATGCGCTTTCTTGTTTGTTCAGTTGTCATTTTTTATAACCCTTGAATTCAAAACCAATAGGGCGAGGGTTTTATCATCCGTGTGATTCGGTGTACCCCAATTCCTAAATTCGTTTTTTAACCAAGCCTTAGCTTGTCTAATACTCTTGCCCTTAGTGCTTTCAACAATCGAATTTGCAAAGTCCAGCTCCATGCCTTGGTGCAGATCTTCACTAATGCCGTCGGTCATAAGCGCAATCACATCACCAACACTCAATTGCTGCTGCGTTACCTGCCAGTCTGAAAACTGTTTAGATTTACCTAAGCCAGTAGTGATGTTGCCAAAATCATTTGTATTCGAATGCTCTATTGTCTGTTGCGATGTTAAAATTAAACCGTCACCTAACTGAAACGTTCTTAGTTCTCCGCTATCAGAAACCCAAACAATCAAACACGTTGTCACTGCATCGCTGGCTTTAATATCGCCAAGCGAGTTCAACCACTTTTGATAAACTCGCTTGATAAACGCTTTACTTTCAATGCTGAAATCAACCTTCTTAATCACGTCAAAGGCAGCTCGACATGCTTGTTTTGATCCCAAACCTGAATGAGGCTTAGACCCCATGCCATCACAAACAACAGCGAGCCAACCACTTGGCACCCTTTTTACTAGTACTGAATCTTGATTGGGCTGACTATTTAATAAATGACCAGGCCCTATGACAGAAACACTTAGGTGACGAATATTTACCATTTGCCTTCTAAATCTAAGCCTAAATCGTCGTCATCATTCTCTAACTCATCAAAGTTAATCGGTGCAAGTTCGTTAGGGGTTCTACTCTGAGAGCGTGCTGTTACGCTCATGGTGACAGCCCTAAAGAAACGATGAATATCTCTGGCTTCATTGGCTTTAAATACTGGCGCTTCTAAGTCATTGTTAAATGCCTCAAGAACATCGATATTAGCTTCAGCTCCTATTGCCATTGCAAAACGACTGGCTTTTTGACCGCGTTCACTTGTTGTTAAACGTTCTAAACCTGCCTGCCAAGCGTCAGTTGGAATACCGTCAGAAAGCAGAATTAATACGGGGCGATAGTCGCGAGATGTGATCAGTTCTTTATTTTCAAGCACCTCGGTTGCTAATTCAAACGCATGACCCATTGGTGTGCGGCCAATAGCTTCTAATGGCTGCATAGCTTCTATTTCTGATGCTTTAGCAAGTGGTAGATGCATTTCAGCCTTATCACCACCAAAGGTAATTAAGCCCACTTGAATTTCGGCTTGTCGTGCTGATTCTTGTCTAAATGTAGAAACCATGCTCTGAACGGCTTCATTAAGCGCAGCGATCTTTCCGTCTACCGACATACTGCCACTGGTGTCAGCTAAAATGATTACTGGTAGTGCCCTTGCTTTTGCTACCGCGAATTTTTTTAAACTCATCTTCTATCCTTATTTTTGATTAAATCTGTGTCAATCAAACTTCAATTAATGTAAATGTTTATGATTATGCTTATATGGACGAACTTTTCTTAAGTCCTTGTTACGGAAGGTAGTTAACACAGTCCCTTTTGATGACATAACAAGTTGAATTCCATTCATATTTTTTAACTCTGGCTCTATAGAACCATACTTTTCAATCTCTTTATTTCCAATCACACGATAAACGGCTCGTCTTGCATGTATCACTCGACCATATTTATAAGCTAGCATTACCTGCTTTTTAGATATCCCTTTTTGTCCCTCTCTAACCAGAGCGTGTTTACTATTGGTTACTTCAGGTAATACAAAAAATCGATCATCCTCTGTGACAATAAAAGCCATAGCGTTTTCCTCATATGATTAGATAACCATATAAAGCGAAAACCGTTCCAAGTATAAAAACCTATAAAAACAATAGGTTAATTGTTTTTTAAATCGTAGCGTATAAAACAAATTACATTTTGGTAATTTTTATTACCTTAATGTAATTTGAGTAAAAGAGTTTGATAACGATCATATATTCATATACAAAACTGTTTTCCAATCAAACACGTTTACGCCCCGTATATTTGAGATAGTCGGTTATTAACATCTTTAAAGTTAAAAATATTCATTAGCATTTTAAATATGCTCTCTTCGATGCAAACTACTAGCTTATTCTCAGTTACTGAGTCTAAATTACGAGAAGAAAGAAACTGAGAAAGCCATTGAGATGGAGTTAAAAAATCATTTTGCACAGGGGATTCCCTCATCAATTGATGCATTAGCTTTATATAAAGCTACGGGTAGAAGGATGATTGGCTCGTTTGATATTTTTATTATCCGAGCAGAGCTATAAATAGAGGGGTAACGCTGGGGTATTATCACTGCAATTCCTTTTTACTGCTTCCCGACCTTGGGATAGTTATATACTACTAGCGTTAATCTACCATTCATTTTACTCAAATCAAGTGGTTAAGTGATTATTTAGATAAATCACTTATTTTAGAGACCAGTTAAGAGCAAAACATGCTCTCGACTGGTCTTGGTCCATTACTCTAGAGCAGCTATCTCATCCAACATTGGCATTCCGCCATGCGAGAGGCCCTGCAGCTCACCACAAATTGACATCATTTGCGCTGTGATACCTGTAATTTGCCTTTCACGCTTTTTCCAGATCCTTTGCATTGCGTTTCTTTCTTTATCAAGTTCAACTTTCATTTGTTCTTGATGATCTACAACAGCTTTTAAACGATGAACAAATTGAGGACTGCATATGTAATCATAAATAGCTTCCATTTGTTCATTTTTACCCGCACTAACCGTCTTTTGGCGCTGTGACTCTAAAAGTACGATTCTAAGCGCCTCACTAAGCCCTTTTGCTAAAGCAGGTTTAACTAACCAAACTCCATCAACCATTAACATAGGTTCATTTGTATTTGCAGGAAAAACGGTTGTTACTAGCACTCCAATATCACCAGCAGCATTTTGTACATCTATTTTAAGTTTGCTGACCCAGGCGTTTGACCAATTTTCAGCTCGCTTTGTTTCCCAAACTATTTTTCCGCATACAGTACCCGAGCGCATGCAAACCGTTTGTATAACATCTGCGCCTTTAGCTCCTTTTTTTACAGGTTCAATAAAATCTACTGGGTATAACTGAGCCAATGTAGTCTCTAGCTCAAGCTCTAAAACTTCACCTTGTAACTGTTGTGACCCTTGCTCTAGCTTGCGCTTAAGGTCGTTATTAGCTTTGGAAGCATCATCAATTTTTTTACGGTACTCAGCTTCTATCAATTTGAACTCATTTGCAGCATCATCACGAAGTAACTGCTTTTGCTCTTCAACTTTACGTGCTAATTCAAGCTCAAAGTTTTTTTGTTTATCTTCAAGCTCTGTTTTAGCTTTTCTGAGTTTAAGCTCTTCGTTTCTAAATTGATCTAATTGCTCATCTTTAGATTTAATAGACTCTTCTAGGCTTTGTTGTTCTAAACTGACAGCCTCTCTCACGCGCTGCTCTACTTTTGCTTTTTCAGATTCAATCTTAGCATTTAGTATTTCTGCACTTTGCTTACTATCTTCTAATTGCTCTTTTAATTGGGTTAATTGCTGCTGAAATATTTTTGACGCTGATTTTTCTGCCTCTTTTGTGGCTTGGGCTTTAAAGGAAGTTAATTGCTGGTTGAGTAGTTGCTCATACTCGTTTTCATGTTGCTCAATTAAATGCTTTGCTATCGCATCTTTTACATGAAAATCAGTATCACAATGAGGACAGGTTATTAAATCGTTTGCATTAAGGATAATTTTAGAAGTCATGGCTAAGCCTTGTAATAGTTAAATACAAATAAACTATTACAAGCTTAATGCCAAAGTATAAGGCACTGTTTTATAATGACTTAAATATACAATCACATTGTAAAATGGTAATTAAATTACTTTTATGTGAATAAAATTACCATCAAATGAGCTATAGATATAAATTTATTTATTCGTTATGCCCTTTCGTAAATTTGTGTTCTGCTTAAAGTTTGAACGGCTTGATAAAGAGCCATATTAAACACACTTAACTCGCCAATTTCCCCAGGACCGATATCTGCACTATAAATTGAGAGTGAATTTTTAAAATCAATTAAATTCACTTCAATCTTATTATCAACTACAACCTGAATATATTGGCTTTTATTCACTTCGTTTATACATTTGAGAAACTCACTAGAATCCACCTCAAATCGCACACCTAAATACCTACATAGTTCAAATGTGTGCCTGCCTTCAATAACTATATCGTTATTTAATACTGCATCTATAAAGTCTGGTGCTAACTTATTAAGGGGTTCAAGTGCATGCTGATGATTTTTAACTAAGCTAAAAAATACATCACGGAGACAGAGCAAATGCTGGTACACATAAGCCGACATTTTCACCTGACTTTGAAAAGGTCGCTTAAACATTGCTTGAATGTTTATTTCTTCTGTTAACTCAACGCCTGAATTTAGCTCTAATACTAATTCATGCTTAGCATTTTGCTGTCTAACTTTAACTGCTCTGACGTAAGGCCTAACAAAAGTAAAATTAAGTTCAATAAACTCCTCTGTAATGTCTATTTCTATAAACTTTTTATCATTACTAATAATTGACGCTATATCTAAGCTCTTAAAAAAATCAGCTTCAGATTTAACGTCTATAAGTTTACTTTCTAATTGATGTATTTTGCTTTGTTGATCTTCAAATCTAACTGTTAGTTGACTGATAACATCTTTTAAACTTAGCTCATTAATTAATGTTTTAGCATAAACTTTATCTTTATTATCAAGTAAATCTATTAACCAAGGCTCATTGCTTTGAAGTAATGTATTGTTAGCAACGTTACCAAATTTATTTAATATGCTTAGGTTTCTGACTGTTGGGTTATTTTTGTAATTCCAATATAAAGTTCCCACATTGCTGCAACCAACGTTATCTAAGTCATGTACTCTCAACTCTTTGATCATTTCTTCTATTGGTTGCATCGATTGCTCCACTCGCAACGTTAATATTAAATAAAACCGATATTTAAACAGCTCAAATCTATTCTTTTTTCACACTTAGCTTGTATATCAAAAGGCACAACCCACAGCTTCAATTTTCCGTCTTTGTAATTAAAACTATGCTCAAACGGGTTTTCAAGCGCTTTTGTTTTAGGATAAATAAGAACTAAATCTCCTTTACCATTTAAGTAAGTATGACCATAGCCAAGCATCTGATAGAAATCGGCCTGAGAAAGCCCAAACTTGTCTTTTCGTATAGAGTTTTTCTCGTTTATTAATTTCCATTTTGTATCAAGCACAATGTCATTATTTTTATCAATATCACCTTTGTGTGAAATATATAAATCCGGTTTTAGTAAAAAATAAGGCGTATTTCCATAATCAACTAAAGACTTACTGCTCACCTGGGCAGATACCTCACCCAAACCTATAATATGCTTTTTTAAATACTGAGCTACATAACTTTCAAACACCGCTTCCATAGGAAACAACAACGAAAATGCATTGCTCTTGCCCTGCAAAGTTAACGGAGAAAACCCATCAATAATTAGCTTTGTCCACGCCAGTGGGGCTTCGTAATACTTCATTCCTCTATCTAGCTTAACGCTGGCAAAGTCATTTTTTACATTATTACTTAGTGGTATGTCTGCAAAAGCAAATAACAGCTCTTGCAGTAGTTTTTGGTTATTAGCACTGCGGCTATAGCCTTTCACCTTTACAAGTGCGGTGTGTATTAATCGATTAACCGGCCTGTCTTGTAAATACTCTTCGTACTCAACATAAAACTTATGTTTATTAATAAAGTTATGCTTAACTTGTTTACCTACCAAAAGCTTACCTTTTAAAAAGGCAACGTTATCTTCTTTTAGTACATAGTCACTTTTAAGCCCGCGCTTTATTAAGGTATTTACAGAGGCTAAAAACTGGCTAATAAAAACCTCTAGTAAAGGTATTTTATTTTCAGCTAAATTAGCGTTATTAGTTTGTAAGTGCCTAAACTGCTTAAGTGATTTAAGCATCATGAGTAATGACGCGCGCGAGGCGCTGTCATCACTATTTTTAGCTACTTTAGGCAATACTTCTATTTGAGTTCCATCGGGAGTAAAAATCACACCAGCATAGTTTTTAACTTGTAATACTTCACAGTTATCAACTTGCTTTAAGCGCATAAATCGGCTTTCTGATTCATCACATAAACATAATTTTTTTAAATAGTTATATGCTTCTCCAGAAATAGGTTTTATCTGGAGCGATGCTTTTACTTTGTCACTTTCATCATCACCATTACCTAAATAGCCAAACTCAAAAACAGTAGTTTGCTTTTTTACTGCTAGCATTATGAATTGCTCGTTTCAGACTCTATACCTGTAACGGTCTGCTCAGCCAAATTAGGTTCTTTATCTGAATTAGCCGATTTGTCTTGTTTTTCTAATACCGACGCATCATAAATGGCTTGATAAGCCAATGCCTGGTGCCATGCTCCACTTTCGTCATTAAAGTCAGTTAGTTTGTAGGTAGTCTTTTTATCGTCGTAGGTTTCTAAACCATGTGCTTCACCGAAAATATCATTGTATGAAGCAGTATGCTGTTGAATAAATACAAACTGGCTCTGCGCATCGGTCTTTTTGCGGTTATCCCCCAGAACTAAACGTATTTTGTTCCAATCTTCAAAAAAGTATTCTTCTAATAATGGGATAATTTTATTTTTAAATATACGCTGAAGCTCACTAAAAGCTTTAACGTCACTATTTTCCTCACCGCTATTCAATGCATCTAGTACTGGCATAAAGAACGCATGTCCTAAGGTATGCTCACGATCATAAAGTACTTCAATTCGTTCATTCATTGTTAAAAGCAGCTTAGATAGATTCAACTTAACACCGTCAATATCTATGCAATATGGCATACCGCTTTCATCATTTAAGACACGGCAGTCAGGCATCATTTCTATAAAATCAAAACGACGTCGCAATGCAGTATCCATCATCGCTAACGACCTATCTGCCGTATTCATAGTGCCAATAATATAAAGGTTATTAGGGATTGAAAATGGGTTTCCTGAATGAGGTAAAGTTACTTTTAAAGTTTCTAGATTATCTTTTCCGGCTCGCTTAGATGGTTCAATAAGCGTAATAAGTTCACCAAATATTTTTGAAATATTACCTCGATTAATCTCATCAATAATTAAAACATAATTATCTTTAGTCTCTGGAACTGATTTCTGGCCAAATGATATTTCATTTTTTTCCATAAGTTGAAAAAAGTCAGCCTCTGTAAACCTATCAAGCTCATAAACCGTTTTTTGAACTAGGTTGGTATTACCATTTAAAGAATAAATATCAAGGTCAAGATCCGTTTTCAACCATTCAACAGGTAGAGTATGGCGAAAGTCATTTCTATCTAAAATCCCTTGTTCTTTATATTCGTAATCCCCCTTAACAACACCAACAGCCTTAATAGTCTTCGCGCTACTTATACATAATAATAAGTCACCTTCATTAATTGCAGAACAAAACTGAGTAATAGTATTTTTATTTTGGCTAGTTAGCCCTTCAAAGTAAGCATTTTCTTCAGGAGAGCGCTCATCTTGTGCCATATCACCGGTATGCCCCCAACCAATTGCAGCCACTTTATTTTCAAAACAATAGCTTTTAATCGCACCAGGTTTTACACCATCAATAGATATCTTCCAAATTTTTGGATTTGCATTCAGTTCGAGGCTTTTCTTAATATTTGTGTTAGCAGCATCATCACTGATTTTTTTAAATACACCTGGTAGAACTTTATATTCTATTTGCTTTTCTTCATTTGTAAGAGCACGCAACCCCTCTACAAACTCTTCATAACCATAACTTTGGTGGAATGTTACAAAACGAATACGATCATCATCTACCAGAGATTTGTAGAGCTTTATGAGCTCTTCTCTTTGTGATTTTGCTGTACTCAATGCAGGGTTTCTTTTTAGCGCTTCGTATTTCTCTGGCTCAGCGGCTCTTACTGAGGCTTCAATTGTATGATAAGTCTTACCTGTTCCTGGAGGGCCATATAGGATTTGGTTTAGAGGGGATGCAGATACCTCACATTCACTTCTATAATTTATAGTATCTTGTTCTGTAGTATCTTGTTCTGTAGTATCTTGTTCTGTAGTTTCTTCATCTTGAGAGTAATCTATAGGATTTCTTTGACCCCCATCCATTTCACTATTTAATTGCTCTTTTATATTGTCTAAAAATGGGGAAAGTTTTTCTATTGAAGTTAGCTCTATCCTTTTTTTTTCTTTAAAAAACTTACTATTAAGAGATACTCTTACAGCATCGGAAAAAAAACTTACCGTAATACGAGGTATACCTTGTTTTAAACTTAAATCTTTTACACCAAACCTAAAATAACGTTTTTTTTCTTTGGTATTATGCGTGGTATAGCAATCACACTGTGGGAAATACTGACGAATTAAACTATAAACCTCAGTAAACAGTCTTTGTTGCTTACTGCTTCGAGATTCTAAAAACACCGTATTTCTTTCATCCATATAAGTAATTAAAAACTCTTCAAATTCCATTTTTTATCCTTTTATTTTGCGTGAGCTGTACAAAAAAAACACCTTTGCAAATAAATAGCGATGCATGTAATACATCGCTATTTTTATAATTTACATTCTATAAGGTACTCTCAAACGATTAATTATAACGTTTCAAATTCTAAAGTTTAATTGACTATCCAGTTCACATAAGTATTCAACATAACACTCTTCTATTTTAATTAATTTTGCTATATCAAACTCTTTAGTATTACCGGTGCCATATAGTGCGTCGTCCTCATCTTCAGGGTCTATTCCATGTTCAACTTCATTACATAATTGCTCATAGAGGTCTTTTCTATTAACGTATGGTGATTCACTACAATGAGTTGCAACAGTACTGATTAGGTCTGGATGTTCCTCATCAAAATTATCACGTTCTAAATTTTCTGGAAATTCAACTAAAGAATCGTAATAGTGTTCTAACTCCTCAGCTAGCATATCAAACTCATTCGTATCAAAAATATAATCCTTAAACCCGCCGTCATAAGCTATATGCAACTCTTTATAATCCTCTAACTTGCCTAATAAGCTCTGTAAACATGAAACCATAACGGCTTCATCAACTAGCGCTTGTGTATAATCAATTCCTTGCTTTTCATAATCCGCTTTAATTTCTTGCTCAATTTCTTTTTTATTTATATTTAATTCATTTTCTATGAACGACATATTTAGTACCTATAGGGCTTTAATTTTATAATCAATAATCCACTAAAAAGCTAACTAGCAACTTGTGCTAGTTAGCCGAGGTACTGACCGGCGCATACTCTAAGTTTTTCTTAATATTTGCGGTTAATATTGCTTGGTTAATCTCAGAATTAAAAAGTTCTTTTAAAAGATCTTCCTTATCATTCATTAGCTGCATATGCTGAGGTGCATTACCACTTATAACCTCTTGAATCTTAGAGTTACACCAAGTTTTATAGTTGGTTAAAATATTAGTGTAGCTTTTTGCTGAAGTAGCAAGAATATGATCAGCCATTTTATACTTTCCATAACGCTCATAAAGCTGAGTTTCTAAGCTAATTGTTTTAGGTAATATATCCATCATCATATTTACAAAATCAAACATAAGTTTTGCATGTCGCTCGCTCGCCGTATCTACGTAGTCAATTAAATTATCAATCAGTGATAGAAGCTCATTTCTTTTAGCTGCTAGTTGCGCCATATATTGTTCCGCAATACCTTGTGACTCTTCAACAAGTGCTTTATCTAAAAGAAGAACTCTCGCTGATTCTATCAAGCCAAAATACTCAGATAGTTTTCCCATAAAGTACAATACATTTTGAGAGTGTACATCTTGCGAAACTAAATCAATTTGGTCTTGTAACTTATCAATTTTATTAGCTAAATACATGGTTTGCACCACTATAGCTCCTAAAATTAAGCCAGTAGATATAGCAGTTGCAGCAAGTTGAATATTTTGTGCGGCGTTTAAATGCTTTAAAACACCTTCGATATTGGATGAGCTATTAATCGAAACTTCTTTTAGAGGCATATGTTGTGTAATAACAAAATGCCCTGCTTCATTTAATTTATAGGCGACGCCATCTCGAAGCTCTACAAGCCCCTTTGATATTCCTTCAATTACTTCTGGTTTAACTTTTGACCAATCAAAAATGTATAATTGTTCCATATTCATATTAAAAAACGTCCTTATTTTCTAATTGCTGGCGCATTGCCGCCACTTGAATAACAGCTGGTAAGGTAACGCGAAATGCTGGGCCTGTAATAGCTGGTAAAGTTGTAAGTCCTGCAATAGCCCAACCTATCGGCCCAGCAAAAATACCTATAGCTCGAGCAATGCCAGCATTAGCTGCTAACTGTAAACCTTTACCCATAATCATTTTGGCAATAGAGTTAGCTACAATTAGCGCAACCTGGTAACTAGCAAAACCACCAAGCTTAATTGCCGTGATTATTGCAGTCATTGCTGCAGGGCCAACTAACTTCGGGTCAACTTTTAGTGCCTTTGTTAACTCACTTTTTTGGTCATCGGTCATATCATCCCATGAAGTCTCTATTAATTTGGCAAACATTGCTTTTTCTATTTCAATCGTAGCTGCATCAAAATCGGTTTTGACTTTTATGCGCTTACAAACATCAATTAAAATCTCACGATAAGTAACACCCTTTTTACGAACAAAGTTAACCAATGTGTCACCTCCATAATGTTGCAACTCTGCAGCTACACTCGTCCATATTTTGCTGTAGTCACCTTTAGCATCAATAAATGCTTTATCTCCAGATAAAGATTCTGTATTTCGTTTTTTCCCGTCTTTATCAAACATCAAATGCTTGACAAGTACTTCTAGCATTTCTGTATCTGCATAATGTAAAAATGCTAAATCTTGATCTTCTCTATATTTATGTGACATTTAAATTCCTTCTACAAGCTCATCGCTAGTTCTGTGTTATCGACATTAACTTTCGTAAAGTAGTTATTCATTTCAGTCTGTTAACTCTTGCTTTAAAAACTGCCCAATTTTTCTATTCTTAAAATCTTGATGCCCTTTTGCTTGCTTTGATGCATCTATATTTATTACATTTAAGTACATGCTGTTGCTTAATGGGCTTAAACCAATAGGCTGGTGATCAAACAAGCAACCTGCGCTGTAGCCATATTTTAGAGTGCTATCTGTTTTACTCATACAGTTTATAAACTTAGTGTGGCTGTGCTTTGTAAAAATGCTGTCCCAAACCTCTGGTTCACTTGAAACAGCACCCGCAAGAAAGTAGGCTTTTGATACTAAAGGCGTTTGAAGCTCAGCCAGTGTATGATGAATAGCTCTGGCGCCTAGAGAGTGGCCCATCAGAATACAACCGTGCAATTGAGTGGTATTTTCAATTGCGGCAGATAGCTCAACACCTACAGCACGTGTTTCATGAAAAGCATTTTTCCAGTGCCCAGCTGCTTTATTTACACCAATGGCAACTGCACTCGCCATAAGACCAGCAACCCCATTTTTAGGAAGTCTATTTGGCTGTGTATTTTCCAGTAGGCCTTTATCAGAAATAACATCGAGTAAATTTCCAGCATCCCATTTAGCATGAACGACTCGATTATCAGGGTAAAGTTCATCAACTACTTCTAACCAGTCATTAACCTCATTGGTATTTTTAGATAAGAAGCCATTAATAATAATTACTGTAGGCTGTATCCCTTTTCTTATTTCGATTAACTCAAGTGAACGCTTTGTATCTATTGCTCTATTAACTTTACTATCTTTAGCTAAAAATAATTTAACTTGATTTAACACTGTTACTTCCTTGTTTTAATAAATTTTGATAATTTTTATATATGTAAGTCGCTCTTTTTCCACTCACCCCATAACCATGACGGCATAAAACGACCTACAAAATAGCGTGTTACTTCTTACTGGCTTTTGCTGCTTTTTTGGCGGCTTTTTCTAGATTTTCGGCTTCAAGCCGGGCTGCTTTTATACGTGCTAATAACTTATCGGCGGGTTCGTCGTTTGGGTCTTGTGGTACAAGTTCTCCACGAAACGCTTTGGCTAATATCGACTGGGTTAAGCTATCAACACGCTGTTTAGCATTCGCGAGGTTTTTTTCTAAGGTATCGGCTAAAGCGAAGTATTGTTCTATGACTCGAACAACTTCAATTATTTCTGTTTCTGGTGGCAATCCTATTGGTAATTCATTCAAAGCTGCCTGTCCTAATTTAGCCCTTCCCGTAGAGCCAGATAACCAAGGTTGAACGTCGTAATGCATAAGTGAATAACACAAATATTCACTAGCTATCTTAGTTACCGGTCTCAATACATGAGCATGATTATTTACCCAACACTTCCCACTACTTCTAAATGCAATAGGCTTAGTCCGGCCATAAAAAGTTTCATCCTCTGTAACTAAAACCAATTCATCATCAAATAAGTAATCATCTACATAATCTACAATCCCATTTGCTCCAAAGTATGGGTACAAACCTTTAGCGCTATTCCTATCGTCTTTCTTAACCGGCACTCGAATATAGTCTAAGCAATCTGAAAATTGTGATACGCTAACCAACGTCCAAGTATGAGGAAGCCCTAGATTTCTTTTTTCAAGATCAGGCAAACTTGGTTCTTTGAACTTTCTAGGTCTCTTAATCTTCTCCTCAGAAACTAATTTGAGTTGTTCAGCATTAAAACGTTCTTTTCTTTCTTTAAGCCAACGCTCAAGTAATTCTTCACTAGATTCTGAAATTGAATTCTCATCACGCCATTGCTCGGTGAGTTTACCGGAGACGGCGGCGGCGAGGACGGATTGGCGGAAGCGTTTGATGATATCCGGTAAGTTGTTTAGGCGTTGTTGTATGGTGTCGACCTGCGCCAATAAACTATCAAGCTTTTTAACAATGCGCTTTTGTTCTGGGAGTGGTGGAATTCCAATGGAACAAGATTGAATATGCTTTGTACCTACATTGCCTTGGTTTACTCCGCCAGTTTCTCCTTTAAAAAATTCAACTCTAAAAAACTCAGATCGCATATAATGATGTAAAAATTCACCTTCAATCAGCTCTGATTTGGCTATTATTCTGCCTACTCGTTGATTGATTAATATAGATAGATCTTCATTAACTCTACAAACATATCCATAGTCACCTTTGTACTTTGTTCCTGTCATACTTATTAGTATGTCACCTACATCGGGCTTATATTTCATGTATTCATTGGCAATATCTAAACTAACAAATGCAGGAGATTTTTCTAACTTTAAATAATCATCCTTCACATTCCCTAATTTAATGACTTGAAATTTACCGCTATCGGTAAACCAACCACTTTTAAAAGCAAAACCATTTTGAAAGGTCGAAATATCACCAATGTTAAGCAATTCCCAGCCTTTAGGTGGTTTCATTACTTCCTGCTGAGTCATTATTCAGCACCCTCAATGACTTTCTTCTCAAGCCCAAACTCTTCAGCCAACAATGCAACTTGCCCCTCAGCTTGTTCACTTGCGCCTAGTTCGATCATCAGTTGGTTCATTTCGCGCAGCGCTTCGGTGAGTTCTGTCATTACTTCTGTTGCTAGTACATCGGGCTCAGGCAAGTTTGCTGCATCAGTTACTGAGTTATCTTTAAGCCAGGTTATATCTAAGCTGTCGTTTTTAGCTTTAATAAACTCACGTGAGAATTTGCGCCAGCGAGCATTTTCTATTAGCTCTGAGCTGTCAGTGTTTTTAATATCTTCATCGTTAACAGGTGTGGTACAACCAAAAATATTGTAAACGCCTTCTTCTCGCTCTGCTTGGCCGTTAGCATCATCGCCGTAAACCGCCTCAAAGCTTTCAAGGTATTTATGAGTAAATGGGCTGCGTTTACCAAAGGTTTGCATGTTAGTACGTAAGTCGTAAACCCAGGTGTTGGTTGTGCAGTCTTTATCTTGATTTGGGTTTTCTGGCGTACCTTTTTGGAAAAACAACACGTTAGTTTTAACACCTGCGGCGTAAAATATACCGGTAGGCAAGCGTAAAATAGTATGTAGGTTACATTTGTGCATTAAGTCGGTGCGTATTTCAGCGCCTCTGCCGCCTTCAAATAATACGTTATCGGGTATTACTACTGCAGCACGACCACCTGGCTCAAGGCTATTGTATATATGCTGCATAAAACACAGTTGTTTGTTTGATGTTGGGTATACAAAGGTACGGGTAATATTAGTGCTGCTTGCAGAGCCAAACGGTGGGTTTGTGAGTATTACGTTGGCTTTAGGCAGGTTTTCGCCATCGTTCCCTAAGCTGTTACCAAGGCGTATTGCACCGCCTAGTTCGTCGTTGCCTTCAATGTCGTGTAATAAACAGTTCATTAATGCAAGGCGACGAGTTTCAGGTACCAGCTCAAGCCCAACAAAGGCACGCTTCATTTGAAATTCTTGGGTGTCGTCGTCTAGGTCGTCTAAATCGTTAGTTTGGCTTTTAATGTATTTGTCGGCCTCGATTAAAAAGCCTGCGGTACCTGCTGCGGGATCTTGAATAATTTCGCGAGGCTGCGGCTTTAGTAAACGTACCATTGTTTCTATTAGCGGCCTTGGCGTAAAATATTGGCCGGCACCCGATTTAGTTTCGTTAGCATTTTTTTGTAATAAGCCTTCGTACATGTCGCCAAAGTCGTCACGGGTTTTAACGATGTTTTCGCCATCACCGCTTTCGTACCAATCTAAGCTGTCCATTGTGGTTACAAGCTCTGTAAGCTGCCCTGCATTGGTAATAGTGGTATTTACGTTTTGGAATATGGCACGCACAATGGCGTGGTCGTCGTTACCTAACTGCACGAGCATGTTGCGGTAAAATTGCAGTTGGTCGAGCCCTATTTTGCCTTTTAGGTCGTTCCAACGCATACCTTGTGGTAGTAGGTCGGTTTCGGTGCCTGTTTGCTCGGTCATTTTTAAAAACAGCAATGTGGCCAGCTCGTTTACGTAGTTTTGATAAGACACGCCGCCATCGCGCAGGGTGTCACACATTTTCCAAAGTTTGGCTACTAAATCATTGTTGTTCATAGTGTCTCTTCATTTGTAGGTTGGCCTTTAGGCCAACGCTTTACAGTGTTTGGCATTGTAATATAGGAGTTAAGGTAAACCTGCATTAATTAGGCAGGTTGCTCCCACATATAGTTATTAAATTGTTCTAGCACTTGGTTAAGCTCGTTATTAAAAATGGCATCGAGCTTGCGCTTACCACCACGTCGGCGGTAATTACCGGTTTTAAAGGTGTCGTCGTCAATGGCTACTTGCTCTTTTAAGCTATTGGCTAAGCGCTCTAACCACTGTAGCTGTTCGTTACTCCACGGTTTTTGCTGCTTTATTTTAGCCAGTGCATTATTTACACGCTCATCAAACGGTAGTAGAGCATCGCCCAATGCTGCGCGGCGAATATGCCCTATTAACCGTGCGGCAATATCTTGGTTGGTGGTTTTTTTCCATGCAACCCTAAGTGTTGACTCGTCAAACGATTGCGCATCAAACCATTCTTGCAGCTCTATTAATGCTTTACGGGTTAAATCTTTAGGTTTGGTTATAACGGTTTGTAGTGCAGCTTGACTGTTTTCACTTTGCTCTACGAGTTTGTCGAACGCTTCTAAAAAGTCTTCGGCGTTGTCGTAATCGCCATAGCCTTCTTTAAATTCTATCAGCTCGTCTTCTATATCGGTAAAAATAGGCTCGTGGCGTAGCTCATTTATTTGCTTTTTAAGGTGCTCTAGGTTTTCGACCAATTTTGGAAGTTGAGTAAAAATTTCAGCGCTTTGCTCTGGCCCTTTGGTTTTTAGGGTTTGGGCAAGGCTTGCGAAGTCGCAACCGGCAGCACCGGCCAATACGGTATCTAGGCGTTTTATTGATTGGTCTATTTGGGCTGACTTGTCTTGATTAAATACACCATGACCGACAATGCGCTGTACTTTAGCCACTAGTTGCTCGTGGCTGTGGTGTGCAAACGAGCGGCCATCGGCTTCCAGTGTTTTATAAGTTTGTGAGTCAGTTATTTCGTTTACTAAGGTGTTTAACTCAACGTTTGGACGCACAACGACTGGGCGCATTGTATCTACCGATTCGAGCGAGTCGTATAAATCGACGGCATCGTAAATGGTAAAGTTTACTTTGCCAACCTCTGGGCATAAACGTGTGGCGCGCCCTTTCATTTGCTCGTACAAAATACGGCTTTTTACTTTACGTAAAAACACCAGGTTACAAATGCTCGGTACGTCTATCCCTGTAGTGAGTAGATCTACCGTTACCACAATATTAGGTAAACGCTCTTTGTTGTAGCGGGTGATCATACTTTGTATTTTTTTAGGATCTTTATCGCTTTCGCCGGTTATTTTTATAATGGCGTCGTGCTCAAGGTTTGGATAGTGCTTTTTAAAAGCCTCACGCAGCTCAATCACCATGTTATCGGCATGGGTGTTGTTTACACAAAATATGAGTGTTTTTTGCTTACCTGTTGGGTCGAGCTTTGTAGCGAGTGATTCGGCAACTATTTTATTAAAGTTTGATGCAATAATATCGCGGTTAAAGCTGGCTACTTCAAAGTCGCGCTCGTCTTCAAGGGTATCTTGAATTAGCTCCCCTTGAGAGGTTAAGCGTGTTACCTCTGAGCCTTTATCTATATAAATACCATTTTGGTTAAGTTTGGTAATTATTTTTATAGGCGGTGCTTGGTCTATTAAGTAGCCGTCTATCACCGCTTTGCGGTAGCTGTAACGGTACACAGGTAAACCAAAAATGTCGGTTGTGTGTAATGCAGGTGTTGCAGTAAGCCCTATTTTAACTGCATCAAAATGGTCAAGTATTCTGCGGTAAGTTGATACGTAGTCGAGCTGGTTTCTAAATTCCATTTCGCCATCGGTTTGTTCTTTATCAAGAATATAACCACGGTGTGCTTCGTCTACTATTATACAGTCGTAGCGCTCTACTGGCATAAATTCATCGCTTTGTAGCGTGCGCTTAACTAGCGATTGAATAGTTGATACATGTATTTTAGTTGCGTCTGACGGGAACTTATCGGTCAGGCCTTTTATATTAAATATGGTGTTAAAAGGCACATCGTTTATGCGTGTGTCATCAAAGGAGTTTAATGCTTGCTCACCCAATGAGCGCCTATCGACCAAAAACAAAATACGATTAAATCGACGTGACTGAATTAACCTGTACATTAGCGCAATAGCGGTACGAGTTTTACCTGTACCGGTTGCCATAGCAAGTAATATATTTTGCTGACCTTTTTTAATGGCTTGCTCGGTGGCTGTTATGGCTTCTTTTTGAAAATAACGAAGCCCTAATCCTGTTGGTTCGTTAGTTTCGAGCCATTGCTGCGCGGCATCTATGTTGCCATCGAACTTAGCTTTTAGCTCGCCAGGTGTATGCCATGCAGGTAATGCTTTAGCTTGGTTACTCACTTTACGAACATCGCGATACCAAATACCGCTTTTACTTAATGACTGGCGACGGTACTCTCGCCCGTTTGTTGAAAATACAAACGGTATTTTATAGCTTCGTGCGTTTGGCTCTTTGGATTCTTTCCACGTAATTTGGTAGCTGTTTTGAGTTTGTAGTTGCTCTGCTACTTTTTGATGCTCTGCATCGTTTGCAGCTCGCGCTTGAATTTCGGCGTTTAAATGTTCAAGGTTAAAGTAAATACTGTAGCGCTGCGCCTCGGCTAATTTGCCGCATACGTCGGTATTTATTTTTTTAGCCTCAACAACCCCTACCGGTTGTAAACCCACAAACAATACATAGTCGGCAAAGCCTGTTTTACCTGTTTCGTCGGTATCGGTTGGCCACTCTGCTATGGCTAAGTTTTTACCTATTTGTGGGCGCGTACCGTTTGCATAATTTAACACGGGCGTGTCGGCAGACCAGCCTGCATCACGCAATTGCTGATCAATAAGAAAGCGCGTTTCTTTTTCTGATAGGTCTAGGCGACGCGCTGCAGCACGCTGAGTGATTTCTTGCTTGTAGGCTTTGCGCTCTGCTTGTGTTTTTTGTGCAAGCTCTGCTTCTTTGGCTTGTAGCTGTGCTTCAAGCGCGTTTACTCGGTCTAGTGTTTGCTGCTCGGTTTCTTGCTGCTTGCCTTCTAAAATAGCAATATAGCCACTTAGTGCGGTAAGTTGATTTTTGTTTTGAGCAAGTTCTGTGTCGGTTTGCGCGTTACTATTTAATGCTTGTTGTAGCGCTTGCTTTAGCTCTGTTACTTGGTGTTGGTATTCGTTTTCTTGTTGGCCATCTGGTAGTACAAATATAGGCGCTGCAAAATCAACGTCTTTATTAATTAGTCGGTAGTACCAAATACTTAAACGAAATGCTAAACGCAGTGCCATTTCGGCATCGTCTAAATCGTTGTGGTAGTCGTGAACAGCTTGGTTACCTACTTTACGCAGCATATGGAAAATATTGATTATAGAGTCATCAACCCACGATATTTTTGCAAGCTCTCTGATTAGGTCAACTTGCGTAGGGGGAAGGTCTAAATCAAGAAGTTTAGCAATGTGCTTGGCTGACGCTTCTCCAAACATGCGCAGTTTTACTAATGTGGTATTAGGATCGTCAGGAAAATTCTTTTCCGCAGCAAACGCCATGCGATAAAGAATATCGTTCACACCTTTTAAGAATTCAAAGTTTGATTTTTTCACTGGCTACTTCTCCTTTTACTCAATAGGTATTGGCAACTTATATACCAACACTATTGTCCTTTTTATTTTTCGTGTTTGATGTTTAGGCGCTTCATCCAATTGCTAAGCGTTTGGTGATCTTTTAAATTAAGCATTTGGGCAGCGTGGCTTTTAACATTCCCACTTGCTTTTAAAGCAGCTAAAACATAAGCTTTTTTATATTTATCAACTAATTGTGTAATATCTATTTTGTCGTCGTATGACAGTGTAACATCTGTAAAGCTTTCATTTTTAGCGCGGTTAATCATGGCACTTGCTAAGTCATTTTCAGTTATTGTTTGTGAGTCAGACCATAAAAAAGCACGGTTTAGTGTACTCCACAGCTCTCTAATATTCCCTTGCCACGGCTGAGATAAAATAAACTTTATTCCCTTTTCGGAAATATTTTTACTTATGTAGTCGGGATGCTTGCTAGCTGCTTTATTTATTTGCTCTACAAGTTGATTAACAATAACAGTGATGTCTTCAATACGCTCTCGTAGTGCTGGCATTTGTATAATGCCCACTGCTAAGCGATAAAATAAGTCTTCGCGGAACTTACCTTCTTCTACTAGCTTTGATAAATCTTTATGTGTGGCTGCAATAACACGTACATCAACATTCGTGGTTTGGGTGTCACCTAAACGGTTGATCTCGCCTTGTTGTAATGCCCTTAAAAGCTTTACTTGAATTTCGGGGGGTAATTCACCCACCTCATCTAAAAATAAAGTACCGCCATCGGCCTGTTCAAAAAGCCCTGGGTGATCTTTTTCAGCTCCAGTGAAGGCCCCTTTTTTATGACCAAACAAGGTTGAGTCAACAAGATTTTCTGCAAATGCTCCACAGTTAATTACTTTTAATGGCTTATTTGCTCGCAAGCTTCCTTTATGAATGGCTGTGGCCATTAGCTCTTTACCGGTTCCGGTTTCGCCAAGGATAAGTGCAGGTACTTCTGAGGCTGCAATTTTTTTAGCTTTGTTGACTACATTTTGCATTTGCACTGATTTTGCAGTGAGTTTTGAAAAAGCTTGCTCAATTTTAGGCTCAGAGGTTGCTGTATTGGCTATGTTTTTAGATGCTGATTTTACATATTCTTGGCCAAAATCAATGGGGATATCAACGTGTAGTAACTCATTTTGTGGGGTTGCTTGAAGAAATTGAACGTTCGATTTACCTTTACCGATAAGAACCGATAAAGTGGTCATTGCTGGCGTGCCTGAGGTCAGGTTTATTGATAACGAATCAGCTTCTTTACTTAATTTATTGATCCAAATCGCTGTTACTTGGTGAATAGACTCATAATCAATTGGGCTGGCTATATTGGCTTTATGTACCTGAATATCTTGATGAGGCCTTCCAATTGTAGCCATTCGCTTTTTTACAAAATTTTCAAACTTTTCCCAATACTTATGCTGATGATTTGAGAGTATTACAATTTTATCAAAAGGTGTTTGAGAGTTAGTAGCGAGAGTTGAAATTGAAGCATTTTTTTCACCATCGAGCATATTATCAATGTCTTTGGTGCCCAGCCAAGAAAGAAGTATATTCACAGTCCGTTTGCTCATATTGTTACTTTGTAAAGTATATTACATTAAATAATATAATTTACCCATAAAAAATAGCTACTTAACATTCTTTTTTATACAAAGATTAATACAAATGGATTGGTAAATTGTTTAAAAGCTTAGCAGGCTTGTTTTATGCCAATACAGCCTTTTTATGCGTTTTAATAAAAGAGGTTGCGATCCTATTTAATTTATTTAATAACCTTTTCAGAGCTTTACTGATGAGCTCGTTTCGCCCACTTTAAGCGCAGTCCTGTCGGATAATCATACTCTCAAATAAAAATAGTTAAACATTTAACATGCGTAATGTTAGTGGGCGGACGTAAGCATATTTAAGGTTTACACTATGAATCAGTTAGAACAATACTTTCCTTCTGGCCTGTCTATTTCTCGCGCCAAAAAAGATGCAAAAAAACTAAAAAAAGCAAAGGCAATCCCTTTAAACCAAGCACTAGATGAAATTGCTCAAAGTGAAATGAATTTAACTTGGGAGCAAGCATTAAAGGCTTTTTCGTCCAACGATTATGGACAAAATGAGCCCCTGAACGAGGAAATGTTAACGTTGCCAGAAGCAGTATTAAGTGCAGAACAAACATCGTCTGAAACAATGTCCGAAGAAAGTTGTGAACATTCAGATGAACAAGATGAGTATGAAGATGAAGAGAAGGGGGAGGTAAATTTCACCAATACAATATATAACTCACAGCTAATTGAGTTTGAAGAAATGGTAGACAAGAATAATGGACAGGCAGATACATTTATTTATCCTGCAAACGAAGTTTTCATTCAGGGTAATGGAAATGGTACTAAGCTGTGGCCGTCACCATTGGCTGCAACCGAAAGCAATGCAGACCTCTTCTGCGATATGCTTAATAAGTTCAGCCTACGTATTTTTGAGTATGACCTAATAGATACAATCTATGAAGACGAAATTGGTGAAACTTCTTATGGGATGTGGTACGAATCAAACTCTCCAATCTATGAATCTAGTGACTGTGAGCGCGAAATTACCGCAGACCCAGACTACATACATGTTAAATCACAGCGTTCACTATATTTCGTAATAAATATGGTTCGCTCCACCCTGATAAGCTGGGAATTAGAAATGTAGCTAGCGTAAATTTGCTGGCTTTACTTTCTCTATATTTTAATAAAGTAAAGCCATATGAATCGTATTACTGATATCTGGGAGCGAAATGCTCCCTTTATATAAAAACACTTAAAAAAACAAAAACACAGTGTAATTTTGCTTTTAATGTTAATAAAACGATTGGACTAAATTTAAACCTTGCCATTAAAAACACCTATCTACTTCGAAATAGCCATTAAAAACCTACAAATATTGCCGTTCATGTTATTTTTTAAATTAAAAACAACTAAAGGCTTGCATTATAAAACAGGAGCATTTAAAGTTCGAAACATAAGAGGTTAGCAATGTTAATCCTCTGCGATCTCCGTGGTAAATGGAGAAGAATCAAAATATACAATTAGTTTATAAAAAATTAGTTAGCCTGTTGTGCTACTAAGTTGTGTTCCCCGCTTTGGCGGGGGTGAACGGCAAAACGCTGTAGTAAAGAAAATTTAGTTAGACAGTCGTGCTGCTAAATTGGTTTCCCCGCTTTAGCGGGGGTGAGCGACAAAACACTGTAGTAAAGAAAATTTAGTTAGACAGTCGTGCTGCTAAATTGGTTTCCCCGCTTTTGCGGGGGTGAGCGACAAAACACTGTAGTAAAGAAAATTTAGTTAGACAGTCGTGCTGCTAAATTGGTTTCCCCGCTTTTGCGGGGGTGAGCGACAAAACACTGTAGTAAAGAAAATTTAGTTAGACAGTCGTGCTGCTAAATTGGTTTCCCCGCTTTTGCGGGGGTGAGCGACAAAACACTGTAGTAAAGAAAATTTAGTTAGACAGTCGTGCTGCTAAATTGGTTTCCCCGCTTTTGCGGGGGTGAGCGACAAAACACTGTAGTAAAGAAAATTTAGTTAGAGGGTCGTGCTGCTAAATTGGTTTCCCCGCTTTGGCGGGGTGTGCGACAAAATCACTGTAGTAAAGAAAATTTAGTTAGCAATTGTAACTACTAATTTTTACCCTCCGCGTAAGCAGAGGTATATGAAAACTAATCTGTATATTCCTTGTGGTTGGTAGGTATGTATTTTTACATATCTATCGACTCATTGAACCATCTACCTCTAAGTTACTTCCTCCTATTCAGTCGTATTTAATAGTTTTAAAAACTCATTTTTATATACACCTTAATCTTTTTTATCTGGTGATAGTCTAATTAATGCTTTCAACAAAAAAAGCGCCCTAATAAAATCAGGACGCTTTGCGTTTCGGACAAATAAACAAGGGTTATACAAATTTAAATAGCAAATATTTGAGTGCTATCTTCAAACTTCGCTTATTGCTTTGGCAATATTGCTCATAGTTAATTATGCCAATAGCAATTTTAGTGCAAAACAAACCCAGGGCGATAAGCCAAGCAAAATTTTGAGTCGATTGGTACAGGAAAGAAAGTACAGCTGAGCCACTTAATGCGATAATCGAATAGACAACTTCTATTCGATACCCACTAATAGCTTTCAATATTTTGGGCATTAAAAGCCGTCACCGAACGGATCAAAAGCATCAAAACAATCTTGCTCTATAGAGTCCTCTATCGACTCATCAATCTCATAAACAGTCATTACTCTATTAGGCTGGCCTATCACATTGCCGCCTACATCTACGATATTGCAACTCGCATTAGTAATAGGAAGACCGCTGGCTGGATTAATAGCAATATCAGTAACGTCATTATTTTTCATTTTTTAAACCTTCTTAATTATTAATTACACTTCACAATTTAATGATTTCGTGATAAAAAACAAACTCGTTTGACTGCGCAGCTCAGCAACAAACAGTTTGCATAAGTAGTTCCCCCTCCTCTTACTTCACCTAATTTTTATTAAGCTAAATCCTTTACTCTTTTCTAAAAAGAGCATCCATAAGTTTATTTTGAAGGCGCTTTTGTCTAAAAGACGGGTTTTTAGAACGCATTTTTCGGCACGAAAAACTGCAAAAAAAAAGCGTCTCAGAATGAGGCCAACAAGCGCGTAATGTGGCATAAGCGAAGCTTAGGACACATGGAGTTGCGCGAATGTACAGCTGGTCTGTACTAACCGCGATAATGTTTCGCATCAGCGAAATTCGATTAAAATTTGGCACAAATTGAGATCGAACCATCTATTTTCGTAGAAAATAAAAGCGAAGAAAAATGCGGATAATGGGGCACCCATCGCATTGTCTGTAGCGGCAGTATGGCGGTTAGTACAGGGCGGAGCACGGTACATTCGCGCGGGGTCTAAAACGCTAGCGCGATAGCGCGTCGAGTCAGCTCGTTGCGGAGCAACACCAGAGCTGACGGGCGTTTTAGACCCTATGGTTGAACAACGAAGTTGAGAGACCATCAGCTGAAAGCTGCTTTTTGTTGCGATTATTATCGCAACAATCATTACGTGCATGCTGTTAAAGCATCTCGGAATGAAAAACGGGGTTTAAGTCATCAAATAACGGTAATTTGTGTACTGTGATACTAGTTAATTTTACCAATTAACTAACCTGAGAGCTTTTAGAAAATGACGCAACAACCATCAAAAAATTTAGAAACGAACAACCCACTACATGCTCACTACCCTCGCTATTTTGATATTGATATGCGGTATTGTGCAGCCGTAAGCAACCATCAAAAAGGGGTTAACAGAACTAGGTTGACCGTACTAATCGCTATCCGGTTTTCCATTGTTACACCAGGGATTATTCGCTGGCTCTACGGCATTAATCATCGGTTAGCATTAGAGCATCTGAACCGCCTAGAAAAGGACAGTTTGCTGCGTGTGGTAAAAACACACCGAAGCCCTGACGGTCGAGTATATATTCCTACCTATACTGCTGCTAAATTTGCAGAGGAGCTAATGGGAATCGACGTGCACTTTAGGAGTAATAAAAACCCTGCTCTGCAGTTCAATCAAAATAATGTTATGCACAATTTGGTAAACGCTTTTGTCATGCTGCGCGGTATACATAATTATCATAGTGATGAAACGTACGCCCCAATGTGGAAGGGGTTTATTACCGAGCCTGAATTTCAACGAATTAACGGCCTATCCGCTACACGAACCGTGGATGGCGCTGTGCTACTTCCTGATGGCTCAATAGTCGCTATTGAGGTGGAACACTCTTTTAAAAACAAAACTGCACGACAGGCCATTTTGCTAAAATATTTGGCTTCGTTAAAAAATGGTGATTACAGTAAGATTTTTTTATTTTCACAGTCACAGCAAATCTTCGATGATATAAAACGACTTCATACACAATTATTTGAGGAAATGCCGCAACGTTTTGACAAGAAGACACGAGCACCACTTCTCAGTGATAGCGATGCTGAATTACTTCACTCGTCTATTATTTTCCGTACTAAATTATGTGAGGAAATTAATGAAATGTTTTATCAATAAGCGATAGATAAGCAAAGAGGGAATGGATATTAATCCATTCCCTCTTTGCTTTTGGCCTATTTAAAGCCTTGCCAACATTATTATTAAAAACACGCTTTTGTGAAGTAATAACAAGGCGCTATATTTGCATCACGCCTTCCCCTAGAGGTGTAATCTCTATTAATGAGATTGAGCTGCTTAAACCAGATTTCAGCTTAAGCAGTGAGCCTGCAAATAATGACTCATGGCATATTTTAGGGGTAATGATTAGGCAGTTATTTTATTATCAAAATAACTTATATTTGTCCTTTATTATTTATTTAGAAGACTGTTTATTGAATCTTGGATATTACGATCAATACGATCTTGCTCAAACTCGTCAACAAATTCATTTTCAATATCATTTTTATAGTGGTCTTCAAATTCATCCTCAAACTTGCTATCAAAAACTGAATCAAAGCGGTCCTCTGGCGCATCACTAAAGGCTTGATCTGGCTCTTCATAAAACTCGTCATCGTAATCAGGATATGCTGTTACGGGTTGGTGTACATCGTTTATTAAACAAATCATTAATTTATATATCAGAACTTTTACGCCACGATAATTAAGGTGCTTTTTATTAAAAACTTGAGGCTCTACAATAGCCCATAAACCCTTAAAGTTTGGGTTGTCGGCACTTAGCATGAGTTTGTTTATTTTATGATCGTTATCCCTTACAACCGTTTTGACATCTTCTAACAGGGTGATAATGTCTAGAGTAGAGGTATATCTGCAAGTCATTGAATTTCCTTATCGTAAATTAATTTTGATAATTATTATCCGTTAATAATTACTTACTCCCCTTATTATGAGGTTATTTATAAATAGGCACTCTCAGGGAGAAATAGTGACTTTTTTTGTGAGTTTAAATTATTTATTTAAAACACAATTGGATCAGAATCTTTAAAACTAAAAAGCGAGCCTAAAGGCTCGCCAGAGTTTATGAGCTTTCTATTAACCGTAACCAACTGTCTTCTGCAGCTGCAAAATATACGTTGGGTTTTAGCATAAATAGCTGCTCAAATTCTGCACTAAACAAGCTGCAAAAGTTTGTTATGTCTTCAATATGTATGAGTAAAAAAGCATACATCTCAATACCTTCCAAATACCTCTCCGAGAACTCAGGATTAGCAGCTAGTAACTGTTGAGAAATACTAATACCCAGCACACACCCCACGCTATCTCGGTGTAAATAAACGTAATTGGTGAAGCCCAGTTCAAGTTCTTGCTTATCAACAACATCAGCTAATAGCAAAATGGTGGAAGCATCCTCCCAGGGGGATTTACTAGCGCGTACATATTGGCGTATAAACGGTGACTTTTGATCTTTCATGATTTTTCCTAATTATTTGTCCTAAAACTAACTAGGCATAAGTGAGGAGAAAAATTGAAAGGTAATAGACAAACGACGTAAATTTGCAAAACACCTCAAAAACATTAAGGTTAAGATATTGTTTCAAATATTGAGAATTAAAAATGAGTGATTTTATATGGCTATTACCAGCTGCTGTGTTGACGATAATTCTAATTAAGCTTGTTAAACAAGCTAAGAAAGTAGATTAAGTAAAAAACTTAACTTTTTTGATATAACCGACGGTAGTTAAAGTGACCTATGAGTCACTTTAAGGCCCAAAATGCAGCTTAATGTTCCCTAAAAGGCACTTTATTTTAAGGAGTGAAAAACGCTAATATGCGTTTTAATTTTTTACGCTTCTAATTTGATTTACACTCTATTGTATAAGGAACCTGAACAAGATTTGTCAGTATCTACTTTGCTTGGCATTAACACATCTCAAACGCTTTACTCGCAAAAAATAGACACTATTGTATCCATTAATCTTATTTTAAATCCATTTTAGATACAGCTGTGTCTCTTTTACTTGCGGGTTACATTATTAATTACCTACTATTAAGCGAAGGTGATGTGCAGCTAGCTTTTGCAGAACATCTAAAAGAAGGTCGCAAAAAAGCAAAAATGTCACGCAAAGCGTTAGCTAAAAAAGTACGGTACCTGCTTCTACGATAAAAAAGTTTGAAGTTACTGGGCTCATTTCATTCAGGCAGCTATTACTTTTATGGCAAACTCTTGACGATTTGACCCGTTTATATGAATTAACAAAATCGCCAGCTCAAGGTAAGAATGCGCCAACGTCTATCGAACAGTTATTAAAGCGTTATTAAAGCGTTATTAAATAATATCGATTCAAAGGTTATGGTAGTTTGTGTTTTTAATTTTTTAGTTAATACAATTTGCCTTTTAAGGTTCTTTTTAAGATACTAACCAAGTGCTAACGAGTTACGTAAAATCGTAGCACAAGCCATAGCACGACAAAGTAACAACCTGTTTTTAAAGACTTTAATTGACAACCTTATAACTATCGCAGTTAATGCATTTACTATTTATGAGTAGAGCCACTTTTTAGCCTTTTCAATTAATATCATTATAAAACAAAAAGATAGAGTTAAACTAAATGTTTTTTGACTACTTTTGATACAAGTCCAGTTCAATAATAAACCTTTATTTTTCTTTAAATCGTAGCACACATTCGTAACACACCATTTTATTTTTAGGTGTAAATTGCAGCCACGAATTATGCCTATTTTTCTCTGTTGCTTTGTTGATCTTAATCAATATAAATATCCGCAAAGCCTTTATTTATATAGGTTATAACAAAGCTAATAAATTTCTATCTAAATCGTCCTGTAGTTGTGCTTACACATAGCTATATACCGCTGTCTTTGCTTGCAAACCCTATAAAGCGCTTTTACTAGGTGGTGCAGATTGATTTCTTATAAAAGCAGGGATATCAAAAATATCAGATGGCTTTGGTTTACTAGTCGCGATGTCAGGACTTGAATCACTTTGAGTTTTATCAACGACCATTTTTGAACTCGCGCCCGTAGCAATAACTAATAGCTCATAATTGGTTGCTAAGTTTTCAATCTTTGAAACACCACAAATAACCAAAGCATTAGGACTTACCTGCTGGCGCACAGTATCTGTAATTAGATTATAACTTCCTAAAGAAATCTCATCTTTGCAATTTACTTGTATAATTACCCCCGTACTTGATGACATATCGACCTGGTTAACTAACGGGTTATTAAGTGCCCCATTGAGCGCAGTAGTAAGCTCACTTTCTTCATTGCATTTACCAACACCTAATACCGCATCGCCTTGGCAGTCCATAATTTTGGCAAAATCATTTAAATCAACGTTGATCAAACCTTGAAAACAAAGCATGTCTATTAATGATTTTATCAGTGAATGAAGTATTTGGTTGCTATGCTTAAAGGCGTCAAATAAACCAATATCATTACCTAGCACTTCAATCAGTTGATCGTTTGGGAGAGTAATAACAGCATTAGCATGCTCTTTAAGCTCATTTAAACCTGCTTGCGCTATATTACTCCTAAATTGCCCTTCACTACTAAATGGCAATGTAGCAACAAATATAATGGGTTTACCTTGCTCACTAGCAAGTTGAGCAATATACGGACTTGCGCCAGTCCCAGTACCACCACCCAATCCTGTTGCACAGAGTATTATATCGCAGCCATTAATTAACGTTAAAAGCTGATCTTTACTCTCTTCCGCAGCCTGTAAACCAACTTTAGGGTCGGCGCCGGCACCATAACCATGAGTTAGCTCAGCACCTATAAGCACAGCTTCATCACTTTGCGTATGCTCAAGCACCACTTTGTCGGTATTAACACTGTACAAGTGCGCCTGTTCAGACTCGCGTTGCTCAAAAATACTGTTAAGCGTATTACAGCCGCACCCACCAATACCAAATACACCGATTGATAAACCATCATTTTGCTGAATTAATTGGAACATAACTACTCCTTAACTTTTAAAGGAGCATAACAAATAGGTGCGTCAACTTTTGACGCACCTAAGTTTGAAATCAATTAAAGATAGTTTGTAGTGGCCGCTTTAAGCTTAGAAATAATTCTTTGTCTCAGCTTTTCCGGCTTAATCACTTCAAGCCAATGTGCACATTTAAGCAACTCATCGGTTAATTGCTCGGTATCAATAGTTTGGTAGGTAAGTAATACGTTTTTTTCATCAATACTTTGCTTGTCAGTCAGCTCACCAAGCTCAATAAATCCTTGATTAACAGCAGAGTGTTTGGGAGCTTTTACAATAAGTTCAATACACTCTTGGTTCATGCATTTATTAATAGCACTGCGCAACGTTCTTAGTTGTTCAGCACTCGGTTCTCTACGATTTTTTTGTAGTACATGTACATTACGAATGCGATAAACCGGCATTTGATAGCATTTATCGTGAAGCGACCCCACCATAAACTCCGCCATCAACACTCCGCCTTGCTCAACTAAGTTATAAAAACTCAATTCAGCAAACTTAAGCCAATGTGCCTCATCGTAAAGTACTCTATAAAGCTCAGCACTTACAGCACGTTTGTGCCTGATCGCATGCTCTATTTGCTCTACTAACTGAGTATCAATATTAACTTTTAAAGGAGGTTTTGCCAGGGTTGAAAGCCAATTAGGAACATGGCCATTAAAACGTTTAAGTGCCTGCTCAGCTTTAATATGTACGGACTGTTTAGTCTCATTTGGTATCGATTGCGGTAGTAACTGCTCCAACAACAAATAATGCTCCGCTACTTCGCTGCTCATTCTTTTCGCGTTACCACCTCGCCACTGCGCATTGATAGACCAACCATAAGGTTTACTTCGCATATCTTTTTCAAGACCAAAACAACCTTGATCGTAAAGTGATTGCAGGTCACGCTGGAGCATGCGGGTTGATAATTCAACACCTCGCTGTGATAAATCATCTTGTAGCTGTTTGACTGAAATACTTAAAGGGCTGATAGGTATATATTCTAAAAGAGTTAGGTATCGAAAAGGTTTCATTTTTATTAGTCTTACCAGCTAGGACAAAATTATCTAATTTTCATAATGTGTTATTAATATCAATCAATTCAAATATCTAATTAAATTAATACATATCAAATAAACCTCTAATATAAATTTAAAATACTAGTACTTTAGTACATCTCAGATATCGATTTTAGCTATTATTAAGGGAAATAATATGGGTATTATAATAAAGAAGAGGAAGATCTTCGGCTTTTAGTAATAAAATTTCCCGCATGTCATTTATTTAGAAAGCTAGGTTATTTTAGCTTAATGAATAACCTGCTTCTTTACCTTTTGCTAACTTTACATGTTGCAAAATGGGGTTGTTAAATCCTACTTAGTAACACTTGATTTTGTCACTGTAAGCTCTTCTACTAATTTTATAAATTCGGGTCTCTCAATAAGGTTTTTCTGTAATTCGCTAAACACCCCAAGCACTATATTTACTTGTTCTTGGTGAGTATTGGTACTCTCAAACAGAGGGAGCATTGGCTTTAAAATAATAATTGGGTGCCATTTATTGTGTTTTGCGTTTGGCTCTACAGCCGTATCTATATACTCCCAATCATTAACAAACGATTTAAGTCCCTCTTTAAATTTTTTATAATTCTCTGAATGTTTAATCGTTTCTTGGCCTGTTCGATTAAAGTCAAAAACTAAACATAATTTTAGTTCATTGTTTGTAAAGTTTTTAACCCCGTGATCCGCACCATCGAGTAACACACCACAAAATATTCCAGGAAGCCATTGCCTGCCTTTATCTTTAATCGTAGGGCAAAATTCTAGCCCAACTCTTGACTCAGTTCCTTGGCGCTTAAATACAGGCTCCATTCCTATGCTTTGTAGCGGCCATACTAGTTTTTGAGCCTCTTTGAAGATAGAGTCAACTTGTTCACTAAACTTCACGGCCTCTAAATAATTAGCAATTGAGAAGCGATTCATTGGCGTTTTTGGCCCTAATCCCTCTGATTTTAGTAATGATAAGAAATCTTCGATTGCCCAACTCGCGTGCTCATCATTTATTTTATCAGCCAAAACTATTAAGCATTTATAAATTTCCTCCCAACATAATGCGGCATCAGGCTTTTGAGCGTGCTGAAAAGAAGTAGCGGTTATTAATATTATTTTGTGGTTGTCATAAGTTTTGAGTGCATATTCTCGATAGTTTTGAAGTTGATTTAAATGCAATGGAGAATTAACCTTGTGCTCAAATACAAGCGTGCAATCATGCCAACTAATGACTAGATCAGGGAATTTATTATTAAAATTTTCCTGCGTTGAAATAAAAACATCACCATCGGGCACATTAATTGGTGGTTGCAGTTTGTTATTTATACACTCCAGTACTGCTTGTAAAACTTCTCGGTTACTTCTTAACAGCCAAGCAAACGCTTCTGTTAAAAAGTTTTCTAGTGGATCATTATTTTCTCTAGGGCGGTATTTTCTTAAATTGACTAAAAGGCTTTCCATAATTACTACCTGTAAAATTGCTCCGCTAACTAACTTAGCAAGTTAGCCTCATTTTCGTATTAAACTAGATTAGAGTTTATTTAACTAATTTGCATGTCGACCAGCAAAGTTAGAGGAAAAGACCCACATAGATGCTTAAAAATCTGTAAGTGCATAATAATTTAAAAGTAATAACGCAATTTAGCATAGAATGCGTCACTTTCAATATTATCAATTAACCTATCAGCTATAATTACCCTAAGTTTCTGGGGGTCTGAGTATTTAATTTCCATTGAGTGAATATAAGCATTGAAATGTTTTGGGTCAGTAGCATGCAAAATTTCTTTTTTTTCATAATCTAAAAAGTACACAAAGCATCCTAATTTGAATGCGGTGCTAATTCTTGAGCTCCAAAAACGCCCATCGCTACCTCCTTTATGGAGATCTGTAATTAACACCTCCGTGCTCGCGAGTATGTGTTTGACATTACATGATCAGCTACATCTCTAGGGGTATATACCGAATCAAAGCGCGTCATAATACATTTTGTAACTTTTAAGCCTGACTTTTTAGTTATTTTGGTATTTGTTACAGCGATTAAATGAACATTTTGGGTATCATGTTTTAACAATGCGATTTTATTGTCTGATTTTACTAAATCAAAATGCCAAGCTTTTCTAATAGAACTCGCTTTTCATTAGTTGAAATACTGAGGTAGTGAGCCGAATTAACCTCTTTTAAGTTGAGGTTATAATCACTATCAGCTACGTTGCTATTAGGCTCGTTTAACGCTAATACCGTTTCAAAAATATCATCATAAGGGTTCATAGTCCGAGCCTAATTTAAGCCTACATTTACTGCAACAGACTTTAAGATATTATAATATGATTTTTGGCATTATAAAAATGACGACACTAAAAAAGCGCGCAGGAATTGGGCGCTTTGCTTTTAAGACAAATACACAAGCTAAGAAAGTAAATTAAGTAAAAAAAAATACAAAACTTTTGGGTATAACCGTCGCCAGTTAAAGTGACCTATAAGTCACTTTAAGGCCTTAAATGCAGCTTAATGATCCCTAAAAGGCACTTTATTATGAAAAGTAAAAAACACTAAAATGCGTTTTAATTTTTTACGCTTCTAATTTGATTTACACTCTATTGTATAAGGAACCTGAACAAAATTAGTCAGTATCTACTTTGCTTGGCATTAACACATCTCAAACGCTTTACTCGCAACAAAATAGACACTATAGTACCCATTAACCCTATTTAAAATAGACTTTGGATACACAAGTGTCTTTTTGGAGGCTCTATTATTAATTATTTATTATTAAGCGAAGGTGATGTGCAGCTAGCTTTTGCTGAGCACCTAAAAGAACGTCGCAAAAAAGCAAAAATGTCACGCGAGGCGTTAGCTAAAAAAAGCACAGTACCTGCTTCTACAATAAAAAAGTTTGAGGTTACAGGGCTTATTTCGTTTAGGCAGCTATTGCTTTTATGGCAATCTCTCGACGATTTGACTCGTTTATATGAATTAACAAAAGCGCCAACTCAAGGTAATAATGCGCCAACGTCTATTGCTCAGGTATTAAACAATGGCCTTTAAACCCATAGAAAAGCTAGAAGTAAAACGTACACTGTCAGACTCAACAGAGTTAATGGTGGGTGTACTTGCTCAAAATAGACAAGGTGTTTACTTTCAATTCGCTCAAAGCTATTTAGACACATATGGTAATCTTTCGCCATTCTCACTCGCCTTCAATAGAGATGTTCAGTTAGCACCCAAAAGCCCACATAATGGATTGCATGGGGTCTTTTCTGATTGTTTACCTGATGGGTGGGGGCTACTACTACAGGACCGTGTATTCAGACAAAATAATATAATGCCTAACTTTGTTACCGCAATGGACCGCTTATCTTTTGTTGGCCATTCGGCTATGGGAGCATTATCGTTTACACCTGAAACTCATTATGATGGCACAAATAACGATGAAGCTGGTCTTGCTACATTGGGTCAACAAGCCCAAGCAATATTTGACGGACAAACAGAAGAAGTACTTTCTGCGTTAGTGGCTGCTGGTAGCTCCGGCGGTGCACGCCCTAAAGCCCAAATTTATTTTCCTGACAATAATATACAAGAATGTAGAACAAAACCTAAAACAGGTGATGATGCTTGGTTAATCAAATTCACATCCAAAAACCTCGCTTTAGGACATGAGGAAGGGTTATGTGAAGCTGTGTATTTGAATTTAGCTGAACAAGCGGGATTAAACCCTCCTCAGAGGTTACTGGTACCCGCCCCAGAAGGGACCGGTGCAAAGCAATGGCTTGCCTTAAAACGATTCGATAGGTTTAAATTAATGGGTGATAAAATGGGCTGCAAACATATGCATAGTGCATGTGGCTTGCTAGATGCTGATTTTCGCACACCTACATTAGATTATGAGGATTTAATTAAAGCGAGCCGTGTTTTATGCAAATCACCTGCTGCAGGGCAATTACAATTTCGTCGGGCTATGTTTAATTTATTTAGCTGTAACCAAGATGACCACAGTAAAAACTGGGCTTTTTTACAAGGTGATTCTGGTGAGTGGGATTTAGCGCCTTTTTATGATGTAACTTTTAGTCCTCACCCTTTTAATGAGCATGCTACTTCGTTTGCTGGATTTGGAAAAAACCCGCCACTAAAAGCGATTCAAAAGCTGGCCTCTGCAGCAGGTTATGCAAACTGGAAACAAGTACAAGTTATAATATCTGAAATAGCAGAGATTATTTTAAACTTTAAAGACACAGCTAAAGCATTAGACGTAAATAAACAAACGATTAGTTTAATAGAGCAACAGCTTGATAACACGTACGCCATGAATAAGCATTTAACGGGTCGTTAATTGTATTAAGCTTAATAGTATTGAGCTATTTATAAAGCCTCGCTGCTTACTTTACTTGTGCCGAGGTTTTAATTTTTAAAAGTATCGTTTTATTTATACCTCTAAAAAGGCAGCGGCAACTTTATTTCTAATTAACATTTCTAAATCTATTTCAATGACTCTAACAAGCACAACTTCAAACTACTTTTAATTCATTTAGCTGATCAGATTGAGTTACATTATTTACCAGTGCTCTTATTGAGAGTTATTAAATTAAAATCACATAAAATTTGGTTGCCTAATTTCAGTTCTTCCCTCCCCCCCTTAATCTCTAATGAAATTTTAAAGCGTCGCTGTTAATATTATATTCCTACATCCTAAACAATAAAGTAGTTCTGATGGCAGCTAGTTATTCTCTCGATGATTTACGTTACTTTTGCACCATAGTAAAATTAGGTAGCTTTAAAAAAGCATCAATAAGCCTTGATATGTCACTATCAACTTTAAGCCGTAGAATACGTTTATTAGAGCAAGCACTTCAATTAACGTTACTAAATCGAGATGCCCATCGAGTTACACTTACGCATACTGGCGAGTTATATTACGATCGCTATCGTAAACTGTTCGATGAAGTAGAGTGTATAGAGCAAGCACTTTGTGATGAGAAAGACCAACCTAAAGGGAAAATTAGGATCTGCGCACCCATTTACATGGGTAAACATTTTTTAAGTGCTATTTTTTGTAATTTTTTACTGCAGTATCCCGATATTCAACTAGATTTACGCTTTTCAAATAACCTTATTGATATTGAAAAAGAAGGGATTGATATAGCGTTTAGAGTAAGAAACCCTGCTATTGATAATTGGGTTATTAGGGAGCTTAAGCTTACTCACAATATATTATGTACTCACTTAAATCATGATTATCAATCCATCACTCATCCTGAGCAATTAGAAGAGCAATCAAAAGTTACGTGCGTTGGGTTGGTACCGTGGCAATTAAAAAATCAGCAAACGAGTGAAGAGTACAGTTTTAATCCAAACACACATGTTCGATTAGAAGTTGATGAAATTCAAATGATGAAACAAGCAGTTGAGTCTGGTGTGGGTATTAGCTACATCCCTGATTATATAGCATTACCACTTATTAAAGCCGGAAAGCTTAAACACATTCTTCCTGATTGGCAAAGCAAAGGGCAGCCATTTTCTATGCTTTATCGCGACAGAAAACAAATCCCTTATCGAGTGCGATTACTTATAGAGCATACACTGCAACACTTTACTAAAATGTAGCAGTGTGGGTTTTTATCATTGAAATAATTAAGCTAATTCGACCGTTAAAAACTAAGCCTTAGTACAATTACACCTAAAAACGCCGTTGTTAATCCTATAACTTCTTGGCGTGTAAAAGACTCTTTTAGAACGATGCGTGAGTACAACAAAATAATTAAAATATTCATACCTGAAATCGCTGAAACTAGCCCTGTATTACCAATTGCAAAAGCCGATATTATTGCCACCATACCTGCCACGTTTGTTAATCCAATCAGTAACCCGCATGAAAATGTTTTACTCGCAGACCAATCCCCTTGAGAAGTGCCTTGCTCTGCTAACATTTTTTTACGTTTTACTAACCAACTAACAGCAAAAAGAAAACTACCAAACCCGAACATAGATGTTAGCGTTGCAAACGTATCCGCTTCAAGAAGTGTTGATTGCTTACCCATTAAATCATTAAATGCAAAGGCAAGTGCAGCGAGTAATCCCCATTGTGCACCTTGTAGGTTATTCAACGAAATATCGCTTGAATAACGAATGATATAAAGGCCACCAAAAATAATAAAAAAGCCGATTAATTGAATAGCAGTTAAGGTTTCTTGCCATAATAAAAAGGCAAATAAAAGTACAAATAAAGGCGTTAACCCCGACAGGATGCTAATTAAAGACGCTTTCCCAACCGAAAACCCTTTGTGCAAAAACCCATTAGCCGCAAAAGATCCAAAACCTAAAGCGAGCCCAACAGTAATATCAGCCCAGCCGTACCACGTGTGCTCAAACACCACAGTACCTAGCGCACTAATTATAAACCCCACAAAAAAAACACCGAATAATAATAGATTACGATTAATCTTTTTTTGTGACGTCCATTGGTACATTATTCCTCGCGCACCAAAAAAAATAGTGGCGAGTAATGCAAAAATTATCCACATATAAATGAGACCCTTTATAATTTACTTTGATAAACCCGAATAAAAAGTGGTTATTTAACATTGTTGAATGGAGTAACTATTACATAAAGGTTCAGCTGTAAAACACGTAGCCACTACAAAAGCGTTACCCGATACCTAGCTTCTACTCTATAAAATAAACAGCTTAAGCTTCACATAATAAAATACTAGCCACACAATTACACTTTAATAAACAACAACACCAGTATATTTAATCTATAAATATTATAAATAGGCATAAATGGCACTATATTTCCCATAAATAGCATTTAACTATTTAGTCTTTTAAATTTAATCACATAGTGACCAACTAACACACAGAAATAACAACAACTTAGTGAAAAAACGAATTTATAAAAACATAAAAAACAGTTTTAAACTGTAATTTTATCGCCAATATATTTTTAACCTAAAACTCAATTGACTTTATTTTTAAACTCAATATGATTGATTTAAACAAAGAGGATAATATGTTTACTTTAATCACATACCTGCTAAAAACAAATACCACCTTCGGAATTTAAGCCGAGTGTAACCCTTACACTCGGCAGTTACACTGTACCTTTATATATTTAAATTCGATTCAGTTTTTGTGGGGATAAGTCCATGCTTTCTTTTATGTTCGAGCGTAAAAAACCTTTCCTGTCTAAAAATGACTTCACAGACGCAGCGATACTATTACAACCGCTGAAGCTTGCGTATTTACTACAAGAAGTCGAGTATTCACAGCGGCCTTGGTCAAAATTCAATCCGCATGTACAAATTAATAGCACGGTGGTTATTAAAAATATAACCACCGGTTTTAAGCGCCGTATAACTTTAGTGCCTCCAATCCAACGAAAGCACTTTATTAGTGACGTATCATTTCACTCTTCTCTTGGGGTCGCTCTTTTAGGGCATAAAATAAATCATATTATTGAATATAAAGAAGCTGGGGAATCCCACCTTTGGGAAATAATAGCCATTAATATTAAGGAGGAAATATAGAGTAAATTATTTCAATTTTTATTTATTAATTTTATATATTTAATTGGAGTTATTTGTAATGAGTAAAGAAAAACCTAAAAAACATGCAAGCAAAACATTAAAACAAAAACGTAAAGAGCGAAGAGATAAGCTAAAGCAACTTGAAAAATAATTAATATTATTTTAAATAAAGTCGCAAACTCGGGGTTTTTATAACCCCGATTTTTTTGAAAAAACTATATTCAGCTGTAGCTAAACAGCTTGTTTAAATGGATTACGAGTATCTTGGTGTTCCTCAAGATTACGCATTAAAATAGCGTGCGCTAAGTTAATGCCTTCATTTAGCGGTATTTTTACAATGTGACCAGAGCCTTTAGCATCGCTAATAGTTTCCCCCTTTTTGTTTTCCATATATTCAAGCTTAAAAGTAATGTTACCTTGTGGTGTCATAAGCTCTAAGGAGTGACCTGTACAAAATTTATTTTTAACGTCTATTTCAACTAATCCATTTTCGCAGCGCTCAAGTACTTCTCCCACAAATTGCTGCTTAGTTGATACCGAATGACCGTATTCATAATTTTGATAATCTTGATGGGCATGGCGTTTTAAAAAGCCTTCGGTATAACCACGATGTGCTAGATTTTCGAGTGTTTTAAATAAGTTAGTATCAAATGGTTTACCCGAAGCTGCGTCGTCTATTGCTTTGCGATAAACTTGTGCTGTGCGCGCTACATAATAAAATGACTTAGTACGCCCTTCTATTTTTAAACTATGTACACCCATTTTTGTTAACTGCTCTACGTATTGCACAGCGCGTAAATCTTTTGAGTTCATAATATACGTGCCGTGTTCATCCTCAAACGCAGGCATATACTCACCAGGGCGACCTTGTTCCTCTAGCATAAATACATCTTTGCTTGGCGCGCCTTCACCCAGTGTAGGAATCACCTGTTTGGGGTCAATTTTATGCACCATTTCGCCGGTTTCGTTCTCAACACCAGGTTTTACATCGTAATCCCAACGACATGCATTAGTACACGTCCCTTGATTTGGATCGCGCTTGTTTATATAACCAGAGAGTAAACAACGCCCCGAATACGCCATACAAAGCGCACCATGTACAAACACTTCAAGTTCGGTGTCTGGGCAGAGTGTGCGTATTTCGGTTATTTCTTCGAGCGACAGCTCCCGTGATAAAATAACACGTTCAATCCCCTGTTTTGCCCAAAATTGTACACTCGCGTAATTTACCGCATTTGCTTGTACCGATAAGTGAATAGGCATGGCTGGCCATTTTTCACGAACAAGCATAATTAAACCAGGATCTGACATAATCAGCGCATCGGGCTGCATCGCAATAACAGGTTCTATATCACGTAAATACGATTTAACTTTAGCGTTGTGCGGTGCAATATTAGACACCACATAAAACTTTTTATTTTGCGCATGCGCTTCACTAATGCCTACTTGCAGAGTATCAAGGTCAAACTCATTATTGCGCACACGCAAACTATAGCGAGGCTGCCCTGCATAAACCGCATCTGCGCCATAAGCAAAAGCGTAGCGCATGTTTTTTAAACTGCCTGCGGGGCATAGTAATTCAGGAATAAAAGGCATTGAAGAAATAACGGGTGACATGTGCGCTCCATACATCAAACTGGGTTTAAGCCAGTTGCATAAGTAGTTAACCTAAACTCTGAAAAATAAATCTATCCCAAGCAGAATTCAGATTAGTCATTAACAAATAAGTAAACAGAAGCGCGGCAGTATAAATGCGGTCAATAATTTGTATTTGATCGAGATCACAAAACGGCAACCAAACTGGTTTTTAATAAAATTAGGATTTTTCACTTAAAACGCGTATAATTCGCGCCCGTTAATATTCACACTTTTACTTAAAATTATTGGAGCATAAAGATGGCTTTAGAACGTACTTTTTCAATCGTAAAACCTGATGCAGTTGCTAAAAACCACATTGGCGCTATCTACAACCGTTTCGAATCTGCTGGCCTTAAAATCGTTGCAGCTAAAATGGTTCACCTTTCACAAGAGAAAGCTGAAGGTTTCTACGCTGAACATAGCGAACGTCCTTTCTTCGGTGCTTTAGTATCTTTCATGACATCTGGTCCAGTAATGGTTACAGTTCTTGAAGGCGAAAACGCTGTTCTTAAAAACCGTGAAATCATGGGTGCTACTAACCCTGCTGAAGCACTAGCTGGTACTTTACGTGCAGACTACGCTGATAGCATCGACGAAAATGCTGTTCACGGTTCTGACGCTGTTGAATCTGCTGCTCGCGAAATCGCGTACTTCTTCGCTGACGAAGAGCTTTGTTCACGTACTCGTTAATTCGAATTCGTTAACATATTGAAAAGGGCTTTCGGGCCCTTTTTTAGTCATTACGTAAAGTATTAATCAGAAACTCATGATGTTTTACTTAATGATTAAAGTGAGTGAATTGTGTACAATTCGTCCTCGTAAATTTTATCTCCACCGTCACCGATTGAGGTTGTTTCATGACCGAGCAAAAAAAGATTAACTTATTAGATTTAAACCGAGAAGCAATGCGCGAGCTATTTGCATCGTTCGGTGAAAAGCCGTTTCGTAGTGACCAGGTGATGAAATGGATTTATCATTTTGGCGTAGATAACTTCGACGATATGAGCAACGTAAACAAAAAGCTTAAAGAAAAACTTAAAGCTGAGTGCGAAATTGTAGCGCCAGAAATTACCGTTCGCCAACAAGCAAGCGACGGTACTATTAAGTACGCACTTATTCTGGAAGGCGGCCAAGAAGTAGAAGCCGTTTGGATCCCTGAAAAAGAGCGCGCTACGTTATGTGTATCATCACAAGTGGGTTGTGCTCTTGAGTGTACTTTTTGTTCTACTGCTCAACAAGGCTTTAACCGTAACTTAAAAGTATCTGAAATTATTGGTCAAGTTTGGCGTGTAGCTAAAGATATAGGCCTTGATGGTCATAGCGAAAAGCGCCCAGTAACTAACGTTGTAATGATGGGTATGGGCGAGCCTTTACTTAATCTTAAAAACGTAGTGCCAGCAATGGAACTAATGATGGACGATTGGGGCTTTGGTTTATCTAAGCGCCGCGTAACATTAAGTACTTCAGGCGTTGTACCTGCACTTGATTTACTAAGAGAGAAAATTGACGTAGCACTGGCTATATCACTTCACGCACCAGATAACGCACTGCGTGACATTTTAGTGCCAGTTAATAAAAAGTACCCTATTGAAGAATTTTTAGCCTCGTGTCGTCGTTATATCGATGGCTCAAAAGCAAATAAAGATGTAACGGTTGAATACGTGATGCTTAACGGTATTAACGACAGCACCGATCAGGCGCATGCATTAGTGCAAACGTTAAAAGGCACACCTTGTAAGGTAAACCTTATTCCGTTTAACCCGTTCCCGGGTAATGAATACACGCGCTCAAGCAATAGCCGTATTGACCGTTTTTCAAAAGTATTACAAGCAGCAGGCGTTACCTGTATTGTGCGTCGTACTCGCGGTGACGATATTGACGCCGCTTGCGGACAGTTAGTAGGTGATGTAGTTGACCGTACTAAACGTTTAGCTAAAAAGAAAATGCGTGACGATAACGCAATTAGCGTTAATATCCACCAAGCATAATCTGTAACCACCCTATGTGAATTAGTCATGTAGGGTGGTTAAGTTGTTTATTTTTAAATAAATGATGCAACAACAAAGGTTTTAGGTAAGATAGGCGCCATGGACTAAAAATAAAGAGATAAGGTAATGCGATCTATACTTGCTATAACACTATCAACACTTGCCTTAAGTGGCTGTGTTAGCGAAAGTAGTTATAACGGCAGTAATAAGCCCGTCGTCGAAAATAAAATTAATAATACTGGCGCAGCACGAACACGAATTGCTTTAGCCCTACAGTATTTAAAAACGGGTAATAACTCTCAAGCCAAATACAATTTAGAACGTGCAGCTGCATTTGCTCCTGACCTACCTGAAGTACATTACTCTCTTGCTTATTACTATCAACAAGTAGGCGAAAACCCGCTAGCTGATAAAGCCTACCAAAAAGCACTCGAAATAAAGCCTGACGATCCTAATACCCTTAATAACTACGGCGTGTTTTTATGTGGTATTGATGAATACGATCGTGCAACTGATCAATTTTTAAAAGCCATTGAAGTACCAAGTTATATTCGCGTTGCCGAAAGTTACGAAAATTTAGCCTTGTGTGCTATTGAATTTGATGATTTTGAAAATGCAGAAAGTTACTTTCAACAGGCACTTAATCACAGCTCTCAGCGTACATCTACGTTAATTAGTTTAGCAGCGCTGTATTACGCAAAAAGTGACTTATACAAAGCCAGTGAACTTTTAAAACGCTACGAAAGCACAGGTCGAGTATCTTCTCGCGCATTAATGCTTAGCTACCTTGTAAAAAACAGAATGGGCAAAATAGAAGAGGCTGAAAAAATTTCCAGCACTATTTTACAAACTTACTCTAGCAGTAACGAAGCCTATGCATTAAAAGAGAAAAGAACACGTTTTAATGAGTTTGAAATACTGCGAGAAAAATACCGCAAAGCGCAGTTAAAAGAACTAAAAAATGACGAAAGCGGCGCGCACGTTAGTTCAAAACCAAAAATAAAAGTAATCAGAAAGAAACGTTCACCACAAGACGGTTCAACAAGCTTGGTAACAAACGACGCGCAAAAAACAGATAAAAAGATCGCAATAGCAAATAACCAAGATGTAAATCCAGTTATAGTAAGAGAAAAGCAAGCTAAGGCGGTACAAAACACGGTCAGTAAGCAAGCCGACGAAGCAACCGTAATAGCAAAACAAGTAACAACTCAAAAAGAAGAAGTTCCTAAAGTCGTCGCGCCAAGCAAACCTACCGATACATCGGCTGTTATGCTTGCACTTACTACTGAGCACGACTCTGCAGATTCCGTAGTAGCAGCACCTAAAAAAGCTAAGCCCGTTTACGAACCTCAAAAAGAAGCTATAGCAGGAAAGCAACCAACTAAAGCTGATGACGAAGTTACAATAATTTCGTTTGGCGCACCTAAAACAGGCCAGTTTAATTCGCAGCAAACTAGTAACTATAGTAATTCAGTTCCTGCAGTTACCGCTCAAAAAAATAGTAGTGACGTGGTATTCTACGAAGCGACTAAAAATACAACTGTATTTGAAAATAGCAGCTATCAAAATGATGCAGATATTGAATTTAAAAGTTACGAAGCAGTACAAAAAACAGAGCTCCCAATGCTTAACCCTAAAGTATCGCCTTTACGCGTGCCATTTCACGTAATTGCTGTTGGCGAAAACCTATTTAGCATTTCGGTGCGATACAATGTTAAACTACAAAAGCTCCTGCAATGGAATGGTCTAAAAGAGTCGGATCGGGTAATGAATGGAAGTAAAATATACCTAAACGATCCAAATATTTATTACGAAATTAAAGCTGGTGATTCCCTTTACGATATAGCTACCCAGCGGCATGTATTAATTGATGAATTAATGCGATGGAATAAATTAAGTCCTGATATAGCACTAAAACCAGGGCACAAACTTTTACTAGTGGATCCAGACTCATACACATTATGAATGAAGAAAATACGCAAACACAGAGCGAACAGCCAACTGTAGGCCAAATATTAAAAAATCACAGAGAACAAGCGAACGTTAGCATAGCGACTATTGCTGCACCGTTAAAGCTGTCTGAACTTCAAATTAAGCGCCTTGAAAATGATGAATTTACATTACTCGGCCCTATTACTTTTGTTAAAGGCTATATAAAAAACTATTGCCGTGAATTAAAAGTAGATAGCGCACCTATATTAGCAATGATGCCAGCCCCACCGGAGCCGGCTAAACCCGCTAATATGCAGAGTTTTTCACGCCGTACAGAAAAAGAAGCAAACGACAGCCGTTTAATGTTTTTTAGCTATTTAATTTTAGCGATTGTTATTGGCTCATCTGCTTTATGGTTTTGGCAAAACGCGACACCTATTGAAGAGCAAACAAGTAACATAAACGTTGCCAACTCAAAAATGAGCGAGCGCCAAGCCGCTCAACCCAGTATCTCAGAGCAACAGCAACAAGCCGAAATTGACGATGAATCATTATTAGAATCACAAAGCACGTCTAGTGAAACATCAACAAGCCCAGAAATAGTTAAAGAAACGGCTCCTATTGCTTCTAACAATGCAAGCCAAGAAGATGCTAGCAGCACAATTGTCATGAACTTTAATGGCGAAAGTTGGGTTGAAATTTACGACGGCGAAGGCGAAAAAATAGCATTCGGCGTTAAAAAAGCAGGCTACATTATGACCGTAAGCGGTACGCCTCCTTTTTCAGTTGTGCTTGGTAAGCATGACGCTGTAGACATTACTTTAAACGGTGAACCTGTAGATGTTTCTGCATTTCCTCAAAACCGTTTAGCCAAATTTACATTACCACTAGCAGAGTAGTCGCTATGTTTTCAGAATCTCCAATTAAACGCAGAAAATCCACCCGAATCAATGTAGGTAACGTCCCTATTGGTGATGGTGCCCCTATTGCAGTGCAATCAATGACCAACACCGACACCATGGATGTTGATGCAACTGTTGCACAAATACAGGCAATACAAGATGCAGGTGCCGACATAGTCCGTGTATCAGTACCAACAATGGATGCAGCCGAAGCGTTTAAAAGTATAAAAGAGCAAGTAACGATTCCGCTAGTTGCAGATATTCATTTTGATTATCGTATTGCCTTAAAAGTAGCAAAATACGGTGTAGATTGCCTGCGTATAAACCCGGGGAATATAGGTAGTGAAGAGCGTATTAGAGCCGTAGTAGACTCAGCACGCGAGCACAACATTCCTATTCGTATTGGTGTAAATGGCGGTTCACTAGAGCGCGACTTACAAGAAAAATACGGCGAACCAACACCAGAAGCCTTATTAGAATCAGCAATGCGCCATGTAGATATCTTGCGCCGCCTTGATTTTGACCAATTTAAAATATCAGTAAAAGCGTCTGACGTATTTTTAGCTGTAGGTGCATATCGCTTACTCGCTAAAGAAATAGACCAACCACTACATTTAGGTATTACCGAAGCGGGCGGCATGCGCTCAGGCTCTGTTAAATCTGCAGTAGGTTTAGGTATGCTTCTTGCCGAAGGTATTGGCGATACCCTGCGTGTATCACTTGCTGCCGACCCGGTACAAGAAATTAAAGTAGGCTTTGATATCTTAAATTCATTGCGCATTCGTTCGCGTGGAATTAACTTTATTGCCTGCCCTAGCTGCTCACGCCAAGAGTTTGATGTGGTAAGCACCATGAACCAACTTGAAGAGCGCTTAGAGGATATTATCGAACCTATGTCAGTTTCGGTAATTGGTTGCGTTGTAAATGGACCAGGTGAAGCGCTTGTGAGTGATATAGGGCTTGCCGGTGCAAATCGTCGTTCAGGTTTGTATATAAATGGCGAACGCCAAAAAGCGCGCATTGATAACAATAATATTGTTGACCAGCTTGAAGGTTATGTACGCGACTTTATAGAAAAAAAGCAGAGCCAAACACCGATTGACATAAAAATAGTCGAATAAATACCGTTTAAGGTGGCAAACCCCGTGGTTTGCCGTTTACCTTTATAGCTAGTGGATACCCAAACGACCCCAAGATACAGAATTCAGCGTTTCACAGGCTCTTAATATCAAGGCGTTACTTTGCAAGAATGGCAATCCCTTTTAAAAAGTAACAACGATGAGAGTAAGTGTCTGTGAACCGCCCAACGGGTTGGTTTAAAAGCGATTTATACTGCGTTATTGATTTTAACAATAGAACCACTATTACTTTCAATCAATGCCTTGCCTAAATCGCTTTTAATTCCAACTGAAACTCGCATCATGGGGTCATTTGGGTATATAATGACGGGTCAATTTTTAGCATTCTTGTTGTGTAAGCATTTTTCATTACACAAAAAAACAGCATTTAGGATTTATCAGTGGCAAAACAAATTCAGGCAGTTCGCGGTATGAACGATTGTCTGCCGGGCGATACACAAGTTTGGCAGAAAGTAGAAAACATTTTACGCGAGACAGTAGCATCGTTCGGTTATCAAGAAATTCGTTTTCCTATTGTAGAATCAACCGACTTATTTAAACGCTCTATTGGTGAAGTTACCGATATAGTAGAAAAAGAAATGTACACCTTTGCTGATCGCAATGGCGACTTATTAACACTTCGCCCAGAAGGCACCGCAGTATGCGTACGTGCTGGCAACCAAAATGGCTTACTATACAACCAAGAACAACGCCTTTGGTACATGGGTCCAATGTTTCGTCACGAGCGTCCGCAAAAAGGTCGTTACCGTCAGTTTCACCAATTTGGTTTAGAAACATTTGGTATTGCTACAGCAGATATAGACGCAGAAGTTATTTTATTAACAGCGCAACTATGGGAAGCCTTTGGTATTACTGACCACGTTCGCTTAGAGCTAAATTCTCTAGGATCTAACGAAGCGCGTGCAGATTACCGTGATGCGTTAGTAGCCTACCTTGAGCAACACATTGATGTGCTTGATGAAGACTCAAAACGTCGTATGTATTCAAACCCATTACGCGTACTTGATAGCAAAAACCCAGACGTACAAGCAATTTTAACTGATGCGCCTAAATTGTCTGAAAATTTAGATGCTGAATCAAAAGAACATTTTGCAAATTTATGTGAACGTTTAGACGCTGCTGGCGTCTCATATACGGTTAATGAAAAGTTAGTACGTGGTTTAGACTACTACAACCGCACTGTATTTGAATGGGTAACCGACAGTTTAGGTGCACAAGGCACTGTATGTGCTGGCGGACGTTACGATGGCTTAGTTGAACAACTTGGCGGCAAAGCAACGCCAGCAGTTGGTTTTGCAATGGGTCTAGAGCGCTTAGTATTATTACTACAAGCACTTGAGTGTGTAGGTGACATTCGTCGTAATGCTGATGTATATTTAGCAGCAATGGGCGACAAAGCAAGCATTCAAGCTCCTGCAATTGCAGCGCAACTACGTAAAGACGTACCGGGTTTACGCGTTATGGTACATGCGGGCGGCGGCAACTTTAAAAAACAATTAAAACGTGCTGATAAAAGCGATGCACTTGTTGCAGTGATTATTGGTGAAGATGAATTAGAAAAAGGCGTTGTGACCATCAAGTATTTACGCGAGCGTAAAGAACAAGTCACATTAGAATTAGAACAAGCTAAAGCACTATTAGCTGAGCTTATTAACGGCTAAGCGAACATTAGAGGTAAGAATGGATATTTATTCAACAGAAGAACAACAAGCAGAAGCCATTAAACGCTTTTTCCGTGAAAACGGCATTTCACTTGCGCTAGGTATACTTGTTGGCCTAGGTGGCTTATATGGCTGGAAAGCATATAACCAAAACCAAATTACTACCGCTGAAAAAGCATCAGATTCATATACAGCGCTTGTTGAAAGCGACGATGTATTATCTTCAGCTGATGCGTTTATTAGCGAAAATAAAGACACAAACTACGCAACACTTGCTGCATTCGTTGCTGCAAAAGACGCAGTAGAAGCAAAAAAACTAGACGTAGCAAGCGAAAAGCTAAGCTGGGTTGTGTCTAATACTCCAAATACAGAATTAAAAGCAATTGCGATTACACGTTTAGCACGTGTTCAAATTGCGCAAACTAAATATGACGATGCATTAACAACATTAAATGCACCATTACCTGAAGCGTTCAATGCAAACGTGGCCGAGCTTAAAGGCGATATTTACACTGAGCAAGGTAATAAAGATCAAGCACGTACTGCATACCAAGCAGCAATAGATGCGGGTGGATTAACAAGTAACCCACTATTACAAATTAAGTTAGATGACCTAGCAGTAACTAGCCCAGCGGCATAAGGTTTTAGGCATGAAAAAATTTACAACAGCAGCCCTTGCCCTATGTATGGCAACACTGATGGGTTGTTCATCAAGTGATGATGAAGATGAACTAGTACTTCCTGAAATTGTAAACCAATTTGAAACTGACGTTGTTTGGCAAGAATCTGTAGGTGATGGCGTAGAGCATTATTTTTCTCGTTTAACACCCGCAGTTTACAAAGATACTGTGTATGTTGCTAGCCGCGAAGGCCAAGTAGAAGCGCTTTCGCTTGATAATGGCGATACAAAATGGGAAACCGATGTACGCCAAGATTTATCGTTTTGGCCTTGGGCTGACAACGGTAATGCAAAATTATCAGGTGGTATTTTGCAAGCCTATGGTAAAATTTATATTGGTTCTGAACACGGCTTTATTATTGCTCTTGATCGCGAAACTGGTGAAGAAGTTTGGCGTAAAAACGTACCAGGCGAATCTCTGTCTAAACCAACAGCAGGCGATGGCTTAATATTTGTAAATTTAGGCTCTGGTAAATTGTTAGCCCTTCACCCAGATACAGGCGAAGAGCGTTGGAGCTTTGAACAAGAAGTTCCACCACTAACATTACGCGGACAAAGCTCGCCAACCGTTGCTAACGGTGGTGTATTAGTAGGCCTTGAGACAGGCAAGCTAAGCGTATTAATTTCAGACAGTGGTTACTCAGCATGGAGCGCAGAAATTGCGGTTGCTAAAGGCGCATCAGAATTTGAACGCCTAGTTGACGTAGACACTCAACCACTTATTAGCGGTCCATACGCTTACGCTATAGCTTACAACGGCAACTTAGCCGCTGTAGATATTCGCTCTGGCAATGTTGTATGGAAACGCGAGTACAGCAGCTACCGCGAAATTGCGATGGATGCACAAACAATTTATTTAGTAGATAGCGATGGTGTTATTTACGCATTAGATAAAAATTCAGGTATTGAACGTTGGAGCCAACCCGCTCTACGCGGTTGGTACCTAACAGGCCCTGCAGTTGCAGGTAGCCACTTAGCTTTAGGCGACCAAGAAGGTAACCTACATTGGCTAAATAAAGAAACTGGCGAGCTAGTATCTCGTGAAGACTTTGACAGCTCGGGCTTTTTTGTTGAGCCAGTTGTTGCCGACGATAAGCTAATTTTATACACCCGTGATGGTGAAGTTAGTATGGTAAAAATACCAAACTAAGTTACTAATAGTCATATGGTTTTTTTAAGGCTTCGCACTGCGAAGCCTTTTGTTGTTTTTTAAAGAGGTAGTTTATGCTTCCCGTGATCGCTCTAGTTGGGCGACCCAATGTGGGCAAATCCACATTATTTAACCGTTTAACACGTACTCGTGATGCACTCGTAGCCGATTTTCCAGGTTTAACACGAGATAGAAAATATGGCCAAGCTAGTTACGATGGCTATGAATTTATCGTGGTAGACACGGGCGGTATTGATGGCTCAGAAGAAGGCATCGAAATCGAAATGGCAGATCAATCTCTGCTAGCTATTGAAGAAGCTGACATTGTTCTGTTTTTAGTAGATGCTCGTGTAGGTATGACCGTAGCTGACCAAGCAATTGCTAATCACTTGCGTAAACAAGATAAAAAGTGTTTTGTTGTTGCCAATAAAACCGATGGTATTGATGCAGATTCAAACTGTGCTGAATTTTACCAATTATCATTAGGTGAAATTCATCACATTGCTGCATCGCATGGCCGTGGTATTACGTTATTACTTGAGCAAACACTTCAGCCGCTTATTGCTGAATTAGCTGCACAAGACGAAGACGTAACAGGCGATGACGAAGAGCTTATTAATCTTTACGAAGAAGATGAAGACAGCGATACCGATCACCAGGCATTTGCAGACAAACCTGTAAAGCTTGCAATTATTGGTCGCCCTAACGTTGGTAAGTCAACGCTTACAAACCGTATACTGGGTGAAGATCGCGTAATTGTATACGACATGCCAGGTACAACACGTGACTCTATCTACATTCCGATGACTCGAAATGAAAAAGAGTATGTGTTAATTGACACCGCAGGTGTTCGTAAGCGTAAAAAAGTAAGCGACGTAGTTGAAAAGTTCTCTGTAATTAAAACGCTTCAAGCAATCGAAGATTGTAACGTTGTGTTATTGATTGTTGATGCTCGCGATGGTATTTCTGATCAAGATTTAAGCTTATTAGGCTTTGCTCTTAACTCAGGTCGTTCATTGGTAATTGCAGTGAACAAATGGGATGGCTTAGACGATTATGTTAAAGATCGTATTAAATCAGAGCTCGATCGCCGTTTAGGCTTTATTGACTTTGCACGCCTACACTTTATATCTGCACTACACGGTACAGGTGTTGGTCATTTATTCGAGTCTGTTGACGAAGCGTATGAATCAGCGACTAAACGTATAAGTACTGCAATGTTACGTCGTATTATGGACATGGCTCAAGCCGATCACCAGCCGCCACTTGTTCGTGGTCGTCGTGTTAAGCTCAAATATGCGCATGCCGGTGGTTATAACCCACCACGTATTGTTATTCACGGTAACCAAGTTAAAGATTTACCAGATAGTTATAAACGCTACCTGATGAACTACTACCGTAAAGCGCTTAAAATTATGGGCACACCTATCAAAATCGAATTTAGAGAAGGTGAAAACCCATTTGCTGGTCGTGTTAATAAAGTAACACTGTCGCAAAAGCGTAAAATACGTGCATTTGCTAAAGAAAACCGTAATAAATAAACTTTTCAAGAGTTAGTTTATTACTATAAAAACGGCGTACTTTTTAGTACGCCGTTTTTGTTTTAATATGTTATTAAGAGTTACAAACCAAGTAAAGCTAAGCGCACTAAGTTCTCCACCGTGGCTTCATGTGCACTTTTATTTTTATTAGTTGGCGTAAACCTAGAAGCAGGTGATTTAATAGTTATAAACCCATGATTGGTGGCCATTTCGTGGGCTAACAGTTTACGCTCTCGAGGTGTTAAATGGTTTTCGTGTATTTTTGCCAGCTCGCCGCTATCAAGCCATATGCCTGCACAGCCTGGGCATTCATCTATTTCGACAGCCTTTACTGGCGAAAAATACCTGCGCATCATCACAATACTTTTGCACTGTGGACAATTAATTCGTAGCGATACATCGTATTCACTCTCGATATGATCACTTAAATGTTTAAGTAATACCTGACCATGTTTTAACGCTGGCGAGCTAAACTTAAAAATTTGGCTGTTATCAAAAAATACGCCACCTTGCACTGAAGTGTAAACAGTAATACCGCCAATTAATAACGGCTCAAGAGAGGCATTTGTACGTGGGCATAACATTCTAAAAATCCTTTTTATTTTAATACCTAGCTTACACTACTTTACTCAAGCGCTTTATGAATAAGCCCAACAAGTGGATCTGGTAATGTAATATTACCTGTAAGTACAAACTCATGGGCTTCATCTGACATTTTTTGCCATGTGCGGCGAATAATACCAATCCATTTTTCTTCATTGTAATCTGGTTTTGCATTGGCAAACCCAAGCATGTAGTGTTCAATAAACACCAAACTCGCTACATCTTCTACTAATTGGCTATCTGGATTGCGCTTAATATCTTTTTTAGCAACCGCGTTATAAACACGGTTTTGGTCCGTATCGTTAAACCCAGCTTGTTTCATTAATTCAACGGCTAGTGACGCATGAAAAATATAAAGTGCGCTACGCCATTGATGATAACCCTGCTTGTTCATTTCAAAGTCGCTACGTGGCGATTTCCAACGCTGAATATGCTGTGCACGCACTGCAATTTGCATGAGTGCATCGGCATCAGGTTTAAAGCGAGTTAGCATTTCGCTCATACGCTGTGAGTATAAATACTCTTTTGGAAAACTTTCTCCATTGTGCTGCTCAGTATTAGGGTCTTGGTTATTAGCTTCATCAATCAGCGTTATTACTTTATTAAACATGACGGTCTTTTATTGTAATTAGTTTTAATCATTCTAAACGCTGATAAAGCAATAAACTAGTGCGTCACTCACTTGCACAGTGAAATTTGTTCAATCAAAAAGCAAAACCAATAGATACAGGTTATAAAATTAAGCGCATTAATAAAGTTAACTTGGTACTATATTAAAAACAAAAATGATAAATGTGCGTACACTAATAAAAATTAACGCGCTAAAAATGAGAATAATATGTTTAAAAAAACAATTTTAGCTATTTGCTTAGCTGTAGCATCACTGCCGAGCGCAGCCGATAGCAATGCAGATTTAAAAACCATTATTGATAACCACTGGCAAAACGCAAAAGCCGAAAAAATATTCTTTCGTACCGACCCTGACGGCTGGAAACCCAGTGGTACATTACCAAATTGGACCGAACAAGCCGTTGCAAAGCGCCAAGCTTATAATAACAATGTATTAAAAAACTTAAGTAAAATAGATCCTAAAACGCTGAGCAGCTCGCAACTAATGAACTACCGTTTATTTAAATACGAGCGAGAAACAGAGCAGCAAAGCTACCTTTTTCAAGATAAGTATTTTCAGGTTAACTTTTTAAGTGGCTGGCATACCTACTTTGCCGAAGCACCAGCTAATATGGCATTTTTAACACCTGATGATTACAACGCATTTTTAGTAAGCCTTGCCGACTACCCTCGCTTTAACCAAGAAAACATTAACTTGATGAAGGAAGGAATTGAACTGGGGTATACGCACTACTGCAAAACATTTGAAAATTACAGCCAGAGCATTAACGCTCATATTGTTAAGCAACCTGAAAACAGTGCCTTATACGAGCCCTTTACACGTATACCAAATACGTTTACAGCAGAGCAAAAGGCCACATACCAAAACAAAGCAAAAGCCTTAATTAGCTCAAAAGTAGTCCCGGCTTATCAGCACTTTTACGACTTTTTTGAAAACGATTACATGCCGAACTGTAGAACAGAGCCAGGTATTTCAAGCGTTAAAGACGGGCTTGAGTATTACAAATATGCAGTTAATTACTACACCACAACCAATGCCACACCAAAGCAAATTCATGAGCTTGGCTTAAAAGAAGTGGCGCGTATAAAAACGCAAATGCAAAACATCATTGATAAAGTAGGTTTTGATGGCACGTATGCTGAGTTTTTAGAATTTTTAGCGACCGATGAGCAATTTTACGCAACAGACGCGCAAGACCTGCTTGAAAAAACAGCCTTTATTACGCAAAAAATGTATGGCAAGTTACCCACCTACTTTAATCATTTACCGCGTAACACCTTTACTATAAAAGGTTCAGCGAGTCGCGGCGCGTTTTATATGCCACCTGCTGATAACCGCTCCCCTGGCACTTACTTTTTAGCCTCAACACCTAAGCTACAGCCTTTGTATAATTTAGAAGCACTTAGCTTACATGAAGCAATACCAGGTCACCATTTACAAAACGCTATTGCAATGGAGTTAGATGTACCTCAGTTTAGACGCACACTTAGCCACTCAGCATTTGGCGAAGGTTGGGCACTTTACACCGAACGCCTAGGTAAAGAAGCCGGCTTTTATCAAGACCCATACAGCGACTTTGGTCGTTTAGGTTACGAAATGTGGCGTGCAGTGAGACTCGTTGTTGATACCGGTATTCATGCATTTGGCTGGAGCCGCCAAAAGGCAATTGACTACTTGGCAGATCACACTGCTTTGCCACAAAGCGCGGTGGAGGATCAAATAGATCGTTATATATCATGGCCAGGCCAAGCGCTCTCTTACAAAATGGGCGAAATAAAAATACGCGAACTGCGTGCAAAAGCCGAAAAAGAACTCGGGGCTAAGTTTGATATTCGCAGCTTTCACGACACCGTAATCGGCCAAGGATCACTCCCTATGGAAGTGCTAGAAGACGTAATAAACGATTGGATTGCAGAGCAAAAATCAGCGAGTTAAAACAATGCTCTTACAAACTAAGGGGCGGTAAACTTATCGCCCCTTTTTAAAACCTTATTAAACACCTCAAAACTAATCCCTACCCGCTTTTGCTTCGTAAACTTAATGATTACAAAAACCAGAGCAAACCTATGAGCAAACGCATTTTATATTGGCTACAAAACGATTTACGAATAGACGACAATCCTATTTTAAGCGAACTTGCTACCGGGCAATGTGCGCTCGATATTGTATTTGTTATTAACCCGCACTGGTTTAAAAATAATAATTACCAACAAAAGCCATATGGTGTGCATAAACAACAGTTTTTAATGCAAAGCTTGTATGAACTCCAACAAGCGCTAATTGAACGCGGGCAAACATTGCACGTACTTGAGGGTGAACCGGTTAGTGTTTTAAAGCAGCGCATAGCTGAGCAACACATTGACGAAGTGGTGTGCAGTGAACTAGTTGGAACCTATGAGCAGCGCCAACTCGCGCGACTAAAAGCACATTGCCCACATGTCATATTTAAAACAACTCAACAAGACACTTTATTTCAACAAAGCGACCTCCCTTTTGATTTAGACGAGCTGCCTAAAAGCTTTACCCCATTTAGAAAAATGGTAGAGGCGATAAACATACCTATAACAATCTCAGCTCTACCTAAAGGTTTACTCCCTCAGCCTATAACATTATGTGCTGCAAAACCAATTGAGCTTAATGAGCATACTAATTATAACAACGCAGTAATGCATGGCGGGTTTAAAAGTGCGCAAACACATTTAAATCAATACTTTTCAGGCTTGCTACCAAGCACTTATAAAATAACTCGAAACGAGCTTGATGGCTTCAATAACACCACAAAATTTAGTACCTGGCTTGCTTTTGGCTGTGTAAGTGCGCGGCAAGTTTATAAAGCCGTTGAGGCGTACGAACATAATCAAATAACAAACGAGTCTACCTACTGGATTAAATTTGAATTGCTATGGCGGGAGTATTTTAAATGGCATGCACTTAAGGCAGGTAAAAGCCTGTTTAGCTTTAAAGGCCAAAAGCAAACAAAACCCCTTACAACGTTTATGCCAAACCGCTTTGCTGCGTGGTGTAATGGCTCAACACCCTACCCATTAGTCAATGCCATTATGAACGAGCTTAATGCGACCGGTTATATATCAAATAGAGCAAGGCAAATTGCCGCAAGCTGCTTAGTTAACGAACTTGGTATTGATTGGCGCTACGGCGCGGCTTATTTTGAACAACAACTTATTGATTACGATGTAGCCGCTAATTGGGGTAATTGGCAATATATAGCAGGTGTAGGCGTAGATCCGCGTGGTGGTAGGCACTTCAATATTGAAAAACAAACGTTACAGTTTGACCCGCACGCTTTTTACACTAATAAATGGCAAGGCAATGAAAACACCAGCAAACAGCTAGATACTTTAAACGAAGTTGATTGGCCGATTTAAGCCGCCAATCAACTTTTACCAAGTAACGTTTAAAACAGCTCAGCAATACCTATATTAATGGCAAAGCCGCCCAACGTTAAAAACAAAAATAAACACAGCGCCAGTAACAACGGTTTAATACCCGCTTGGCGAATTGCTCCAATATGGGTGCGTAATCCTAGAGCCACCATGGCAATTGTAAGTAGTATATTGTCGAACTGTACTATTACGTCGGTGGTCGCTTTAGGAATAATAGCAAGCGAGTAAATACCACTTGCCACAATAAACAATACAGCAAACCAAGGAATGGTAACGCCGCCTTTGTGAGTCCCGTGATTTAGTGTGCTTTGTTTACTCGCCTTTTTATTTTGCCAAAACGATAAGCCCACTAAAAATGGCGCAAGCATCATCACGCGTAGCATTTTTTCTATAACGGCGGTATCTGCTGCATTGGCGCTTACAGCTGTGCCCGCTGCAACCACTTGCGCTACTTCATGAATGGTTGAGCCTACAAAAATACCATATGCGTGCTCACTCAGCCCCATATACTCAAACATAATTGGGTAGGCAAACATACTCAACGTACCAAACACCACCACCGTTGCCACCGCTACTGATACTTTATGCGCTTGCGCTTTTATAACCGGCTCAGTTGCCATAACCGCAGCGGCACCACAAATAGAACTACCCGCGCCAATTAATATGGTTGTTTGTTCATCAAGTTTAAATACACGTTTACCAAGCTGCATTGCTAATATAAACGTACCGCTGAGCATAACAATGTCGGTTAGCAATCCACTCCAGCCAACGCCTGCTACCTGTGCAAAGGTAATTCTAAAACCAAATAAAATAATACCCGCTTTGAGTAAAATACTTTTAGCGTAATCAACACCTATATCGGTTTGCGTAGCAATACGCGAAAACACACTGTTACCCACAATAATGCCAAGCACAATACCAATAGTTAAGGAGCTAAACTGGGCACTTTGCATTACCAGCAACTTACTCATGGCAACAGCAACACCCGCTAAAACTATAACCAATAGCATTCCTAGCCACCAACGCGAGTTGGTATACTGCTTAGTATTAATACTAAAAGGCTGTGGCATATCTTTAATTGCACTAAGCATAATCATCCCTTAATAAAGTCATCGTAATTAATTGACTTCATTTTAAGAAAGCGCAAAATATAACTCCAATACATTAAAATCATGATTCGATAACTTAAGGTTATGTGATTTGAGAGGCACAATGAACTTGCATGCACTACGGGTGTTTTATACGGTAGCAAAGCTTGGTAGTTTTTCAGCCGCAGCTGAGGCACTTTTTATAAGCCAACCGGCTGTATCTAAAGCTTTAAAAGAGCTTGAGTATCAGCTAAATATACAACTTATAGAGCGTGCATCTAAAGGCAAAAAACTTACCTTAAGCGAGGGCGGCCAAGCCTTGTATGATCATGCACGTAGTATTTTTGCTATTGAAAAGGCAGCCATTGAAGATATTAAATCACGCACAGGGCTTAAGCGCGGCACACTCGTTATAGGCACCAGTACAACCATTGCCAGCTATTGGCTACCGCCCTATTTAGCCAATTTTTGCGCGCAGTACCCCCATATAAAAGTAGAAGTACAAGTTGCCAATACCGCGCAAATTGAGCACGCCCTACTTGAATGCACTATCGATTTAGCACTGGTTGAAGGCACACCAACCGAGCCACATATTATAAGTAAGCACTGGAAGCACGATTTAATGAGTGTGGTTATACCCAGTAACTTTAAGCCCACGAAAGACTTAAAACCATGGTTAAACAAACAGTTTTGGCTACTGCGCGAACCAGGCTCGGGCACTTTAGAGGTCTCGGTTAAATTACTACAGCAACATGGCATTACAGCAAAAAATAATATGCAACTCGGGAGTAACGAAGCAATAGCAAGGGCCGTCACTCAAGGCATGGGCGTTGCTTTATTGCCTAATGTAGTCACTGAGGATTTAGTGCAGCTTGGTAAATTAACGCGCCTGAGTCAAAAAAATAACGAGCAACTCTCTCGGCCACTGTATCAACTACATTATAAAGACAGACCGTCTTCACATGCTGCGCAAGCATTCGAAAAAAGCCTATTTAGTGAATAATGTTTGATCTGAGCTGTAAGTCGAGTAAGAAAACGGTTGTGTAACATTAATCGCTTGTTGTGGTGTTACCTTAATTTATTATATATAAGCCAACTAGTTAAACCCATTGAAAGTACTAATAAATGAAGAACCAATGTTGCACGATTAAATTCACTAAAAAGACTAAGTAAAAAAACTGGAAGTATACTTAAGATTAAAACTACAGGTAATTTGAATAAATTTAACTTTTGGAGTAATAAGCTAATAGGTAATCCGTAAATGAACATTAAAGGATAGAAATAAAATAAACTTCCCATCCCTATTGATACACCAAAACCAACACCTGAGATTAATGAACTAAGAGAAGTATAATTTTCTATACCCGCATAAAAATAACAAAAACCAAGGGCTGGTAATACAATTAAAGGACTAAAAATCGCAGCAATCAAATTTTTACGTAGATCCTTAGACATATTAAGAAACACCATAACGAGCTTGTAGATTAATTAGTTTTTTATTTGTTTTAATTGATATGCAAACCATAGCTGAATTCCTATTTTGGCTCAGCCAAAGGGGGAAATTTTTGGCCTTACACATTAAAGTATCAGGAAACTACTCATAGCAGCCCAACAGCTAACTTATAAACCTATTTGCTAAATCGTTAACCCCAAATACGAACAAGCTCTATTTACAAACCCTGCGTTAAATCTTGCGCCAATGTACCCGTTGGCTTTTCAATTACGCGTACTAACTCTTTACCATCGTCTTTTACTATAAACGTAGGTGTGTATTGTAAATCGTTAGCTTCTGCAATGCCTGCATCGTCTTGCTTGTTGTAACCTACGGCCACGTATTCAATGCTTGCAAGTTGTACTTTCGACGTAGAAAGTAACTTAATGAGTTTTGGAACTTCGCGCTCACTGTCGTGGCACCACGTTCCAAATAATACAATTAGCTCTTTGCCTTCTAGCTTTTGCATTAGGGCAATGTCTTGTGCTGTTGGCGTAAACGCTTTGTATTGTTCGTTAAACTTGTCGTAGTCGCTTAGCAGTACATCAGTGCTAATTCCGCCCGAAAACGGTGCATCAGCAGCGCAGCTTACAAGCGGCATGCTTAAAGCGCAGAGTAAAATTAATTGTTTAAACATAAGGTTGCTCTTAATTTAGGTATTAATTTAGGTATTAATTTAGGTATTAAAAGACTATACCCAATATTGAGTGTGGAGTGAACAACTCAAGACCGTTACTTTTTATCCATAAAAAAGTTAACTTGCGATAAGTTAGTTAAATATTCTCGCCTTACGTCTTTATTCTCAGCTAGCTTGTCTAAATCACCAATCAAGGTAACTAGTTTATTATGAGAATGGCTGCTTGTTTTTTTAAACTCATCTTGTTTTTCGTCGCTCTCAACACGCTCTTTTTTATTCATGTTGTAGCTGTTTTCGTTTTCTTCAAGCCAAATATCATCAATTAAGCGAATGTCACTTTTGCTAATGGTTTGCTCTTGCATCGCCATTTGCAGCTCGTATTGATTAGTTTGCGGATTAAACTCAAACATTTTTGTATCAACATCAACCTCGTGAGACTGATCAAGCCCCACAAGCTCTTTATTTTTAACGGCGGTGTTTACGTTATAACTCTCTTCTTTGTTGTAATAATCAGGGCGACTGTATTGATAATCAAAGTGGCTACTTACATTTTTACTTTGCGTTACACTGCTAAGCTCCCCTAATTGGGCTTGTTCAGTCGCTTGGCTTAGCTCAATGGTACTTTTAGGTTGATAGTCGCCGTTATCAAACGCATAAGAAAACGTAGCATCAAAATCAGCGAGCTTAGAAATACCCGTGCCTAATGTATTTGGCGCTTTATTACCAAGCCCTTGGTAACGGACATCGTTTGTAATCATGTTATCAACCAAATCGGCAACCATGGCGCGCCCGTCATTAAAGTGCTGATCTGCAAGTGACTCCAAATTGCTATAACGCTCAGCAGCCGACGACATGCTCGCAAAAGCCCCTTTAAACAAAGCAAAACCTTGCTGCATTGCCTCGTCGCCTTTGCGCCCAAATGCCGACTCTTTATCGTCTTCGGTACTGTTTACTCGGCTATCTTCTAGGCTTTGATCGAGCGACGCTAAATACTGCTGCATTTGCTGCGTGTCTTTAGCGCCAATGGTTGACATATCGAGTGCAAAATCGATGTCGTTTTGCCCACCTACTGCTTTAAATACCAGTGCTTGTTGGTTTAATGCTTCATCAATGGAGTAACTTAAATCAAGATTGTTCTCTTTCGAATCAAGATCTTTATTTTGCGTTGTCGAAAACGACACATTAAAACCGGCTAACTGTTCACTATTAAAGCCCGCTAAAAAATCTAAGCTCATGTCTGTTTGGTTTGGCACTATAAGAGGATTAAATGAATTTTCACTCACTTTAAAAAATTCATCGGCCATTTCACCAACACCCGCCATAACCTGCGTTAAAGCCGTATGTTCAGCCTCAGATAAATCGCCATTAACTTCGTAACTTATGCCAAAGCCATCTATCGCTTCACCTGTTTTTTCATCGTACCCTTGCGATGAGTTAAAGGTAATGTTTATAACATCGCCTTCTTTAGTTTTTACCGAGAGCTCAAACAGGTAGTTATCGTCATCCTCGTATTTTGCGCGATTAAGGCTTTCCATGTATGGATTAAGTGAGCGCTCAACACGTTGCTGGCTTGAGGCTAAAAACGTTTTTTGCTCATGTCCAAGCTGACCTAAACTCGATAAAATATCGCTGGTATTAGCATAAGCACCCTGAATATTTTTAACCGACGTATTTAATCGCTCAATTAATTGGGTACTGTTTTCGTTTTTTAATAACCCCTCATGCTGAGAACTTATTACGGTGCGCAGGGCGAGTTCTTCATCGGAGAGTTTATAGTTAAGCGTGCTTGAAATAGTAAATAACGAGGTAAGTTGCTGCTTTAACACGTCCCCTGCTTTTTGATTACTGGCTAGTGCTTCGTCAATAGTTTCGTTATTTAGCTGGCTTAATAATTCATCGGATATTTTGGGGGCGTTAGTTTGTAAATCATTAATAGCTTGAAGGTCGCTACCGGTTAGTAGTGAAGGACTCACAGAGGTTTGGTTAGCGTTATTAACTGATTGGGCAAGTAAAGTGCTTAAATTAGACTGGCTGCCAAGTGCATTATTAACCATGATTATCCTTAATCGCTAAACCCTATTAAGTAATTTATCGGTCGCAGCATTAAAAGCTTTAGCTTAAGGAGACGTTTTTTACCTATTATTTATACAAACAACCCATTAATAAATCGGATAAGTGTAGGTCAGATAAGCACAACGCCATCCGACAATTCACTATTCTATTCGCTTAACACTTCCATCTGTTTCTTTTATTCTTTGTACTAAAAAGTCGACCGCCGCTTTTACCTTTGGTACTAAATAACGCTGCTTTTGATACAACAAATAAACCGCCATGGTCGCATTTTGGCTTATCGCTAACTCATGCTCAAATTTAAGCTCTTGTAACTGGCCAGACTCAAGGTATGAGTCGAGCGCCCACCGAGTTGACATTAAAATGCCCTCACCATTACATGCTTTTTTAGCCAGCCACGATCCGTTATTTGAAATAGCGACCGCAGGGCCAGAAACGTCGTGCCATTGCTCATCCACTTTACATAACCACGGAGTTGGCCCCGCTGGCGTTTTAAAATAAAGGCCACTGTGACCCTTTAATTCCATAACATTAGTAGGTACACCGTATTTTTGTAAATAACTCGGTGACGCAACAGGAATAAAGCCGTTATCCATCAGTTTTATTGCCAACACGCGCTCATTTGGCGCATAGCCACCGCGAATCGCAATATCAACATCGTCACGCCCAAGTGTCGACAGCTCATCACTTAAGCTAACATCTAATATAATTTCGGGGTATAGCGCGCTAAATTCATCAAGCAGTGGCAGTAATATTTTGTCACCAAAACTCACCATTGAGCTTATACATAATCGCCCCATTGGTGTTGTTTGATAACTGCGCACAGTTTCGTGGCTTTGCTCTAGCTGATTTAATATTTGCTGAACATCGTTATAGTAAATTTGCCCAACTTCGGTCAATTTAACTATGCGGGTAGAACGCTTTAAAAGCGTAGCCCCTAGGCTTTTTTCTAAATCAGCAACTCGCCGCGACAACGACGAGGGCGGCACATCAAAAGCTTTGGCAGCTTTGGTAAAACTGCCCGTTTCAACCACCATAATAAAATACCGTATGGCTTTTAGTTGATCCAAGTCGCTTCTCCATTAAATAAAATGCTTTATTGTCTTAAAGACAAAAGTGATTCGCATTTTCCCCTATATATAAGCAAATTAAAACAAGTAATAATGTACTCAACCTAAAGACAGGGACTTAAATTGCATTTTTTTGCAATTAAACACCTTCACTTAATGATGGAAAGCTGACTTATGATTACTTTGCACGGTTTTGCTGCTAGCAACTATTACAACCTAGTTAAACATGTACTTTTACACAAACAACTGCCATTTAAAGAACACCTTGTTTACGGCGGAAGTGAAGAGTTATTAGCAATCAGCCCTGCAGGCAAAGTGCCTGCAATCACAACAGCTAACGGCCTTAATATTTCTGAGTCGAGTGTTATTTGCGACTTTATTGAAGAGTCGTACCCACAAACCCCGCTATATCCTGAAAATGCAGGTGAGCGCGCAGTTGTACGTCAAATTATGAAAATGGCAGAGCTTTATTTTGAACTGCCAAGCAGACGGTTCATCCCTTATGTATTTTCAGGCGCTAAAGTACCTGAAACAACTAAAGCCGAAGTACGCCAAGTATTAACGCGTGGCGTAACCGCTTTGAGTAGCGTGTGTAAGTTTTCACCTTGGATTGCAGGCGAGCAATTTACAATGGCAGACATTTACGTTTATTACGTAAACACCATTGTTAGCGCCTTTGGCTCAAGCCAGCTTGATTGGGATGTACTTGCACAAGTACCCGGCATGAAAGAGTGGAACGAATCAATGAGCCAATTAGCCATTGCCCAAAGCATAGAGGCCGATCGCCAATCAAATATGGCTGAATTTATGCAAAAAGTGAAAGCGCAAATTCAAGCAGCAAACGCTAAATAAAGCGTAGCTATAAAAGTATCTATTCTAAATTTTAATTACTAACACTGTATCGCCAATACAATAACGTAATTGGCTTAACAAATTTAATTCTTTGCAGGAGACACCTATGACAGATAAAAATATCCAACTTACTTCAACTATCAGCGAAGACAATAAACTAACACTTGCCTTAAAAAACATCGAGATGCCAAAACCAAGTGCCGATGAAGTGGTTATTCGCATTGAAGCTGCACCATTAAACCCATCAGACTTAGGCGTTTTATTCAGCGCAGCTGATATGTCTACTGCAAAACAATCGGGTACTGATGTAGACCCAGTAATTACTGCCGATGTTCCACCTCAATTTATGCCATCACTTAAAACCCGTGTTGGAAAAGCAACACCCGTAGGTAATGAAGGTGCAGGCACCGTAGTGGCAGCAGGCTCATCACCAGCCGCACAAGCATTAATGGGTAAAACCGTTGCAGTAATTGGCGGCGGTACGTATCGTCAATTTATTTGTGCCAATGTACAAAGTTGCCTGGAGCTAAAAGAAGGGACTACCGCTAAAAAAGGTGCATCATCTTTTGTTAACCCACTTACCGCACTTGCAATGGTAGAAACCATGCGCGCTGAAGGCCATAAAGCCATTATCCATGCCGCTGCAGCTTCTAACCTTGGCCAAATGCTAAACCGTATTTGTATTGCCGATGGCGTTGATTTAATTAATATTGTTCGCAAGCCAGAACAAGAAAAATTACTGCGCGATATGGGTGCAAAATATATTGTTAACTCAAGCAGCGACACTTTTCTTGCTGACCTAACAGCTGCAATAATTGAGACAGGTGCAACTATAGCGTTTGACCCTATTGGTGGCGGCCAACTAACAAGTGACATTCTTAACTGTATGGAAGTTGCAGCTGCGCGCGATATGAAAGAGCACACAATTTATGGCTCTGATACATTTAAACAAGTGTACATTTATGGCGCACTAGACCGCGGCCCTATTACATTAAACCGTAACTTTGGCTTTGCTTGGGCTGTAAACGGGTTCTTGTTATTTAATGCTTTAGGTAAATTAGGCACAGATACAGTAATGAAAATGCGCAAACGCGTTGCTGATGAAATTACCACTACATTTGCGAGCAACTACACGCACGAAGTGTCATTAGCTGAGGTATTACATTTACAATCAATCGCGGCTTATTCTAAACAAGCTACCGGCGAGAAGTACTTAATTAAACCTCAAGCTTAATTGAATATTCTTCGTTAGAAATATAAAAGCAGATGCTAATTAGGTATCTGCTTTTTTGTCGTAATAAAAACTTAAAAATATAATGAATGCGCAATAGGCTCGCTAATTGTTATTGAATTTATAATTTTTAATACACTCATTCAAGCCATCAATGAAATTTTGGTGTAAATGAATATCTAAATTACTTAACGCATTTAAGAACGTATCTTTAGAAATATCACCTGGGATCACCTTCTAGCATTATAAAATTTCAACAAATGTTCTTTCTCATTCAAGCTTGGAATTAGGATCTATATACAGCGAGGATTTAATAAGTGATTTTCCAATAGGAATTTGGAATATTTCCCATTCAATGCTGGAATTAAGCTAATTTCTCAATTAACGCTGGAATGAAGAAGTTTTTAATCCCAAACCTAACTTTTTGGTAAATTTAAGGCGAAAAAAAAAATAGCCCTAAGTGAGCTAGCTTCTAAAGATATATTCATAATAGATTATTTTAGCGGGGATTTAAAATAAACTTCTACCTCCTACTTTAAGAAGTCGAAGTATTGATGAGTGGGGAGTCAATTCGTTACTAATATTGTTTTGCCAAAGGGGGTATGAACTATTCGCAGTTACCGTACATGCTTTTCAATTACTAAATCAAAATATAAGACTCAGTCTAGTCAGGGATCATCTAACTAGGCTTGGTTTGATAAGTAATCACTATTTTAGATAAATCTAATTTGGGTTCTCCAAAATATCTGAATCTAGACTCCAGCTTTCGCAAGCAACAGTCGTTTAAACTTTCCTTTTTGTATACTACAAAGTCAGTTAAATAACCATTCATGTAAATCATGAAAACGGGTTCCGCTTTACAGCAATCTCTAACTCGTTTCTCACAATCACGTGATCTTTCAAAGTTTGCTGTTCTATTCAGTACAATATAATGACTTACAAACTGTCGGATAGAGTTAGCATCTATTAACTTCTTATTTTTTGTAAGTTTAAGAAAACCTTCATTTATTAATTTGAGGAGCGTTTTATTATCCAACTTAAGCATTTTAGTAACATTCTTATGCTCCATATCTTTAAATAATTGCCATTTACTTTTGAGTAATTCTTTAAGTCCGATTTCAGATATATGCAAGGAGTTTACATGACGTAAAGAGCTATTAACTTTAAACTGAGATTCGACTCTTCCAGTTATTGCATAATCAACCAATTCCTCAGCAGTTAAATCAAATAAATCATAGATGTCTTGTGGTATGTCATTAATGTTATAAAACTTATCTAAGGTCTCCATTTGAGTACTCGGCTCATATGACTTAAACATAATGTTTTTGATGGCTTCAAGCTCAAAGAATGACTTTTCAGGCCAAGTACTACAACTTAATGCTGGTAACGTATTTTCCTTTACCATATACGTCAATGAATTCATTTTTATCCCTAAGAATTTAGATAACATCGCACCATTTACTTGGAAGCTTACTTGATTAATATCAGTTCCTTTTCCAAAACGTAGTTTTGAGCTGTGCAATTTAGTATCAATGTCAGTATTGTGATAATTTAGCAAAAGTTGCTCTGCTTCAATTGGTGACGTTAAACCTTTTTTGATATTGAATGAGCTTATCTGCGTTCGAAGTTCATTAACCCCAAACCGAGTAACAAGTTGCCCCATCCCTTCTAGATGTCTGCGATGCTTTAAAAGCAAGCCTTCCCATACATCACTTAGCTCTTCACAACATAATAGCTTGTATGCGTCTTCAAATAATATTCTCAAAAACTCGATATTTACTCTATCTAGCTTTAGCTTTGCAGTAATAAAATCCAGTGGTCGAAAAACTGACTCAGAAAATTTTAAAAGAGCGTTTTCAAATGAGGATCTTTCAACATCTTCTAAACTTAAAATATGCCTTTCAAATGAGTATAAGGCCTCTGTTGAATGTTGCTTACTCTCCTCTAGAGACAGCACGTTTATAACGTTTATTAATGGTGTAGTGGTAGAGTAATTTTGGTCACCCATTAAGAAAGAAATGTTATGCTATTTGCATACAAATTTGGGTGAAAAAAATGACAAAATTAAACCGTGCAACGTACTCCGCTGCAATCAAATT